>CAKUSI010000133.1 GCA_934678955.1 uncultured Austwickia sp.
GGTGGTGGTGCTGTGGACGGTGGTCAGCCGTCCGTTGCACGCCTTCGAGGCGGGCGCGGGCCCCGGCCGCGCCGAACGCCGGGGAGGACCACTCACCGTCCAGATGCACGAGCCGGACGTCGTCCCGCTCCAGCCAGGCCGCAAGGAGCTCGGTCTCCTCGCAGGACGCCGCCGGAGCGGGGGGAACGGGAGGTGTCACCACCTCGGCCGTGCGACGCAGCACGTCCACGCCGGGCATCGGGTCGGCCCCTCGCGGCGTGAGCGCGCACCCCGCCAGACGCCCGTAGCGCACGCAGATCACCTCCCAGCCCCCGCCGGCTGCGCGCCGGGCGGCGACGATCTCCGGCGTGCGGGCGAGAGGGGCCACCCGCTGGGCCCGCGCGGCGCCCCGGAGCAGCGCGAGCAGGCGGTCCCGGGCGACCGCGGCTTCCTCGTACCGCTCCAGCCCTGCGAGGGCCGCGAGCCGCTCGCGCAGGAACCCCACCACCGACCGGCTGTCACCCGTCATGAGCTCGATCGCCTTCGCGACGATGCCCGCGTACTCCTCGCGCGACTGCCGGTGCGCGCAGGGCGCGCCGCAGCGGCCGAGCTCCTCGAGGGCGCAGGCGGACACGGGCACACGCCCGATCCGCAGGGTGCATCGCCGCAGCGGCACCGCGTGGTGCAGCGCCTCCACGGCCAGCTCCGCGGCGCGACGACCAGGGAAGGGCCCCACGTAGCTCGCCCCGTCCGGACGCACGGAGCTGACGATGGACAGTCGCGGGAACGCCTCCGCGGTGAGCTTGACCCACGGGCGGCCGGCCTGCCGTCTCGATCGCCGGTTGAAGGGGGGTTCGTGCTCCGCGATCAGGCGCAGCTCCCGCACCTGCGCCTCGAGTGCCGTGGCGCAGGGGACCGCGGTCACGCTCTGGGCCAGCGCGACCATCTGCGCCATGCGGCTGCGTTGCTCGGATGCGGTGAAGTATGTCCGGACGCGACGACGGATGTCCCCGGAGGTGCCGACATAGAGCACTCGGCCTGCGGCGTCCTTGAAAAGGTAGACCCCCGGTGCCGCCGGCAGGTGGTCGGCCAGATGACGCTTGCGCCGCTGAGCGGGGGACACCCTCGCGTTGAAGCTGAGGAGCTCCTCCAGGCTGGTCACCCCGAGGTTGCCGACGCGCCCGATGAGGGCGTGCAGAACGTCGACCGTCGCGCGGGCGTCGTGCAGAGCGCGGTGGTCGGGAGTCTGTTCCGCGCCGAAAAGACCGGCGAGCGTGCCGAGCTTGCGGTTGGGCACCTCGTCGCGGCTGACCAGTTGGCGGGCCAGCAGGACCGTGTCGACGATCGGGCTCGTCGGGAACGCCAGGTCGAGGCGTCGCGCCCCGGCCCGAAGGAAGCCGATGTCGAAGGGGGCGTTGTGGGCCACGAGCACCGCGTCGCCCGCGAAGTCCAGGAAGGCGGGCAGCACCGCGCCCAGGCGGGGCGCCGCCGCGACCATGTCGTCCGTGATCCCGGTCAGAACCTGGATGAAGGCCGGGATCGGCGCACCCGGGTTGACCAGGGTCTGGAACTCGCCGAGCCGCACCCCACCGCGGACCTTCACGGCGCCGATCTCGGTGATCGCGCATGTCGCGGGGCTGCCGCCGGTGGTTTCCAGATCGACCACGACGAAGGTCACCTCCGACAAGGGGGTGCCCAGCTCATCGAGGGTGCCCTGAATGGGGCTGCGCCCGACGGGGACCGGCGCCTGCCCCGAAGCTGCCGACGTGCGGTGTGTCACCTGCATGGCCCCGACGGTAGGCGGGGGGTCCGACAACCCTGTTTCGCCGCGCCGCGCCACATGGCTGTCAGTACGCCCCCTTAGCGTGCTGAGCGCACGGCGAGGTGCCGTGACCTTCCCCGCAAGGAGGACGACATGCTGATGGACTGCGCACGGTGCCCGGTGGCGGGCGCTGCCTGCCGTGACTGCGCCGTGGGGGTGCTGCTGTCCCTGCCCCCGACGAGCTCCGGGCCACCCGGTGAGCGCGCCGCGTGGCCGGCGCAGGACGGTCTTGCCCTCGATTCGACCGAGCGCCGGGCGGTGGCAGCCTTCGTGGCGGCAGGCTTGGTCCACCCGGACGAGGCCGACGCCCTGCGTGCCTACCCCGACACGACCGCTCTGGCGGTGTGAGGTGGTGACCCGGACCCCCTAGCATGACGGCGTGCCGCCTCGGGAGGATCAGCGGTGGAGGCCGACGCCGACGCGCCGGGACGTTCTGGCCGGCGGCTCCAGGATCTGGGGGCTGCCTGGCGTCAAGACCTGGCGGATCTGGCCCGGGCCGCCCGGGCCTGAGGCGGCGGCACCGGACCGGACCGGACCGGACCGCGCCTCGGTCACTCCTGCGGGCCGCCGGAGTCCAGTGCTTCCCCGTAGAGCTCGTCGATCTGCGCCCCAAAGTCCTGGGCCACCACGTTGCGCTTCACCTTCATCGACGGAGTCAGGTGCCCCGACTCCTCCGTGAAGTCGGTGTCGAGGATCGCGAACTTGCGGATCTGTTCCGCTCGGCTGACGCCCTTGTTGGCGCGGTCGACCGCCATCTGGATGTGGTCGCGGACGAACTCGTCGGTGCGCGCGTCCTCCAGCGTCAGATCCTCCCGGCCGTGGGCCTTGGCCCACATCGGCAGCATCTCGCCGTCGAGGGTGAGCAACGCCCCGACGTACGGGCGCTGGTCGCCGACCACCATGCACTGCGATACGAGTGGGTGGGACCGGATCATGTCCTCCAGCGGGGCGGGCGCGACGTTCTTGCCGCCCGCGGTGACGATGATCTCCTTCTTGCGCCCGGTGATCGCCAGGCGGCCCGCGTCGTCGAGCGTGCCCAGGTCGCCGGTGCGTAGCCAGCCGTCCTCGGTGAACACCTCGGCGGTCGCCTCGGGGTTGTTGTGGTAACCCCGGAACACGCCGACGCCCTTGATCAGCAGCTCCCCGTCGTCCTCCAGCCGGGTGCTCGTGCCCGGCAGAGGAAGCCCCACGGTGCCGATCGTGTTGGTGGACGGCGTGTTCACGTTGGTCGGCGCGGTGGTCTCGGTGAGGCCGTAGCCCTCCAGGATGACCAGTCCGGTGCCCCGGTAGAAGTGGCCCAACCGGGTGCCGAGGGGCGCTCCGCCGGAGACCGCATACTGCAGGTTGCCGCCGAGGGCGGCCCGCAGCTTGGAGTACACGAGCACGTCGAACACCTTGTGCTGCAGCTTCAGCGGCAGCGAGGGACCGCCGGTGTCGAGGGCGCGGCTGTACGTGATGGCGGTGCGGGTCGCCAGCTTGAAGATGTTCCCCTTGCCGCCGACGGCCGCCTTCGCGTCCAGGGAGTTGTAGACCTTCTCGAACACGCGGGGGACGGCGAGGAAGAAGGTCGGCCGGAACGAGGCGAGATCGGCGAGGAGCGCGGTGACGTCAGGCGCGTGCCCGATCCGCATCCGGGCGTCCACGGCCAGCACCTCGATGAGCCGGGCCAGCACGTGGGCCAGCGGCAGGAACAGCAGGAGCGACGCACCGGGGGCCCGGGTGATCTCCGGGAGGATGCGGTCCACGTTCGTGGTCAGGTAGAGGAAGTTCCCGTGGGTGATCTCGCATCCCTTGGGGCGCCCGGTGGTCCCGGAGGTGTAGATGATCGTCGCGAGCGAGTCCAGGGTCAGCCCGCCGTGGACCTCGTCCAGGGCCGCCTCGTCCACCTCGGTGGCCGCGAGGGTCTCCAGGTCACCGGCGTCCATGCACCACACGTGGGCCAGGTCGGGCAGTTCGTGGCGGACCTCTCCGATCACCTCCACGTGGTGGTCGGCCTCCGCGATGATCGCGCGGCACTTCGCGTCAGACGCGATCCAGCGGACCTGGTCGGCGGAGGACGTCTCGTAGATCGGGACGCTCACCGCGCCGGCGGTCCAGATCGCGAAGTCGGCCAGCGTCCACTCGTACCGCGTCCGGCTCATGATCGCCACGCGATCCCCGGGCTGCACCCCCGCCGCGCGCATCCCGGCCGCGAGTCCCCTTACCTCCTGGTCGAACTCGCGGCAGGTAACATCCTCCCAGACATCCGATCCGGGACGGCGACGTCCGAAGGCCACGTGATCCGGGGCGATCCGCGCGTTGCGGCCGGTGACGGTCGCGAGGCTGGAGTCCTCCGGTTCCGCGATAAGGGGCGTCGTCTTCTCGCGCATCAATCCTCCTGACCAGCCACGACGACGTGGCGGTGGACACCTTTCACCGAGCGTACCGAGCGATACCCGTGAGTTCACCCGAAGGTGGCGCGGCTGCGGCAGGAGGGGTATGACGTGCGCCCACCGGGCGTTGGGAGTCGCGGCGACCCGGCGCGTCGGCGGCCGGGACGATAGCGTGCCGAGAGCGTGCTCGCCGCCCGCCGGCCATCCCGGGCTCGTCGGCCCGTCTCCCTTCGACGGTCGACCCGGGCGAGGGAAGCGCGAGGACCATCCCGACCTGCAGGAGGAACCAATGGCCGACTTCACCGAGTCGAGCATTCTGATCGCCGCCGACCCCGGGACCGTGGTGGACGTGATCGGGGACGTGGAGGCCTACCCCGAGTGGACCGATCAGATGCGTGAGGTCACCATCCTCACGACGGATGACGCGGGATGGCCGGACCAGGTGCAGTTCACGGTCGATGCGGGGATCCTCCAGGACACGTACGTGCTCGAATACGTCTGGGACGTGGCCGAGGACGGGTCGGGGAAGGTGTCCTGGCAGCTCGTGCGAGGCGGGGTCCTCACCGGTATGGACGGGTCCTACACGCTGACCGCCGAGGGCGGCGGCACGCGCGTGGTCTATCGGTTGGCCGTCGATGTGCGCATCTCCCTGCCGGGCATCCTCAAGCGCAAGGCGGAGAAGGGCATCGTCTCGGGCGCGCTCGACGGTCTGAAGAAGCGCGTGGAGGGTTGACCTCTCCGATGCAGGCGGTCGTCGTCACCGGCCCGGGGGGATCGGGGGTCTCCACGGCGGCGGCAGCGCTGGCCCTTGCGGCGAGTGCCGCGGGCCGGCAGGTCGCGCTCGCTTGCCTGCACGACGACGGCAGTCTCGCCTCCTTGGTGGAGGGAGCGCCGCGACGGCTACGCCCGCTCGTCCTCACGGAACCCGGCCGCTGGGACGTGTTCGACCAGGCGGTTGCGGACGGGCTGCAGCGCCTGGGTGCCGAGGGGCTCGCCGCAGAAGAGGTGCGCCAGCTCCCGTCCGTCGGCCCGCTGCGCGCGGTGGTCCGCCTGGCCGAGGCCGCCTTGGGGTTCGACTTCCTGGTGCTCGACGCGGGACCGCTTCCCACCGCGGCGGACTTGCTCGACACGGCCACGAGGGTGCCCTGGATCCTGCGCCAGTGCCTGGGTGCCCAGGCCGCGGCGGGCCGCGCTCTCGGGCATTCCGCGGTGGAACTCAGCCGACTGACCGATCGGGCCGAGGCGGGCGCCGAGCTCCTTCGCGGCGGCGTGATGCGCGTGGACGTCGTTCTCCCGGGCATCGGGACCGGTCGCGCCAAGGTGCGACGGGCGCTGCCGGGGCTCGTGTTGTCGGGTGGTGTTCCGGGGCTCCTGATCCATGCGACACCCCACGGGAGCGAGGGTGCCGTGGGGTCCGAGGGGCCGACCGCGCAGGACTGGGCTCCTTTGATCCCCGTGACCCCTGCCTCCTGGCCGCGTGTCGACGCGCCGTCCGGTCCGGACGCGCTGGCCGCGCTCGGCGCGGAGTTGCAGGCCGCCTGGCGCGCCGGGTCGGACGGCCGTCGCCGTCCCGAGGCGGCCGACGCCGACGGCCAGAGCACGAGGGATGCCTCCGGGGGCAGCGGGGAGTCGTTGCGGATCCGGGGCAACACGCTGCTCTGGCGCCTGCCGCTGCCGTGGGTCGCCACGGCGGACGTGCAGGTGGAGCGGCGTGCCGACGACCTGTTGATCCGGGTCCACGGCCGGAGTCACCTCGCGCCGATGCCCGCGGCGGCCCGGCGGGGTCACGTGCGCGCGGCGGGGGTGGACGGAGCGACCCTGGTGGTGGACGTGGAGCTTCCGGATCGGGGGTGGGGCGGTGGAGCCTGAGCGCACGGAGTTCGAGGGGCGGGCGGCAGCCGACGCCGCGCCGCACGGCGGCGCGGGCCCGACACCGGACGGCCCTGCCGGGGATCGCGCCGCCGAGGACCGGGTCGCCGAGGAGGCGGAGCTCCTGGCCGCCCTGCTGGCCGGGCTGGCCGAGCAGGCGCGGCAGGCGGACGCTGAGTCCGCCGCGCCGGGGGGAAACGGAGGGTATGCCGCGCCGGGCTGGGAGCGCGCGGTCTGGGAGGGAGACGCGGCGACCCGACCGGACGCGGACGCCCGGCGCGGCCCCGGCTCCGGAGCCGGCTCGAGCGAGCCCCCCATGGAGCCGGCAGGCACGGGCCATACCGGTGGCTCCTCCTCCGGCGCGAGCGGAGCCGACGACGCGCCCTCGCTGGCGGACCTGATCCTCGTCGCATCGGGACTCCTGCGGGGCGGGCTCGGCGCCTTCTCCGGGGCGTTGGCCCGGTGGGCGACGGCGGTAGCGGCCGAGAACGCAGCCACGCATCGACAGGCACCGCCCGCATACCGACCCGCCACACGACACGTCATCGAGGTCCGGGATCTGGCGCCCGAGCCCGAGCGGCCCACGCCCTGATCCATACCGGATCGCGGCGGCCACCGACGCGCCGGTCGCGTCCCGCGCAGCAGGGGAGGGGAGTCCGATGGACGTGACGCTCGGCGTCGACATCGGCGGTACGAAGGTGGCGGGCGGGGTCGTGGACCGCGCGGGACGCATTCTGCACCGCGCCCGTGCCCAGACCCCGGATCGCAGCACGAGCGCCGAGGCCGTCGAGGACGCGATCGTCGCCGTGGTGGAGGAGCTGGTGGGCACGGCCGGGGAGGACGCTCGCGTGCGGGCGGTCGGGGTCGGCGCGGCCGGCTGGGTCTCCAGCGACCGCTCCACGGTGCTCTTCGCCCCGCACCTGTCCTGGCGCTCCGAGCCCCTGCGGGATCGGCTCCGCACGCGCGTCGATCTGCCCCTGGTCGTGGACAACGACGCCAACGCCGCCGCGTGGGCCGAGCGGCGGTTCGGCGCGGCCCGCGGCGAGCCGGACCTGGTCATGATCACCCTGGGCACCGGCATCGGCGGTGCGATCGTGCGCGGTGGGCGCCTCGAACGCGGGCGGTGGGGCCTGGCGGGGGAGTTCGGTCACATGCAGGTGGTGCCGGACGGGCAACGCTGCGAGTGCGGCAACAGGGGCTGCTGGGAGCAGTACGCGAGTGGCAACGCGCTGGTGCGCGAGGCGCGCTCCATGATCGAGGCCGGCTCGCCGCTGGCCCGCGACCTGGCCGATCGGTGGCACGTCGACGGTGGCCCCTTGACCGGGCCGCTCGTGAGCGCGGCCGCCCGCGCCGGCGACCGCACCGCCGTGGAGCTCCTGGCGGAGGTGGGGCACTGGCTGGGCGTGGGGCTGGCCAACCTGGCCGCCGCGCTGGACCCGGGGCTGTTCGTGATCGGCGGCGGCGTCAGCGGCGCCGGTGACCTTCTCCTGGAGCCGGCACGCGAGACCTTCCGCCGACGCCTCCCCGGGCGTGGCTACCGTCCGCCGGCGGGGATCGTCCGGGCCGCGCTGGGCAACGACGCCGGGCTGATCGGCGCCGCCGACCTCGCCTGGGAACTGGTGCCCGGTTGAGACGCTCGAGGACCCCCACCTGGTTCCTCGCGGCCGGCTGGGAGCTGGTCGTCGGCTGAGTCGTGCGACGGGCCGGAGGGTGCCGAGGGCTCGCGTCGCGGGCGTGGGGCTGGTCGGGTGGGAGGGGGGACCCACGTTCCCCGATGGTGGGCCCTCGGCTCGTCGGGTGAGTTCCCTTGGAGGGGGGTGGGCTCCCGGTCCGCAGCCCTGTTCCGCGTGCTGTGGCCTCTCGCGACCTGGGCCGGACACTCTTCGGGCCGGGTGAACCCTTGTCCTGACGGGAGCTCACCAGGTGCGAGAAGAGCCCAGTCGGCCCAGCAGGAGGGCGGTTGGGTGGCGGACCGTGTCTACGGGAGGAGTTCTGTCGATCCGCCGAGTGTTCGGTCGGAGCCGGAAGAGTGCGGACGGCCTGGTGGCCGCTTAGACGCGCGCCCCGTCGTCATCGTCGTCGTGGCCCCCCGGCAGCCTGGCGAGCAGGATGCCGAGGCCGCCCGCGGTCATCCCCGCCGCGAGCCACATCGGGAGCTTGCTGCCGTAGGGCTGGAACAGCACGAGCATGATGAGCAGCACCGGACCCAGCACGATGCCCGCCACCGCGCACCACAGGAGCGGATCCCAGCCAGGCAGGGGGGGATCCGGCGGCTCGAACTCCTCATCCTCCGGCTCGGGTTCCGGCGGCACGTGGACCCGCCAGCCGGGCGGGGCGACCTCGAACACCCGACGCGGCTCGGGAGGCGCAGGCGGCAGGGCTGCCGGTCCGTGTGGCAGGGCGGCGGGCCCGGGCGACGCGGCATCCGCGGCCTGTCCCGCGTGCCCGTCGTCGCCCTCTGATCCCCCGTCGGGCGGCGCGCTCGGGGCGTCCCAGCCGGCGACGATCGCCGCGAAGGCCGCCTCAATGTCGGGGTCAGGGGTGCGGTCGGGCTCTGCTCCGTCGCCGAAGCGAGCGGCACCGTTCACTGCCCACCTCCCGCGCGGATCGCGGATGCCATGCGAGGGATCATCGCACGGAAGGGTTCTCGGCGGCACCCGGGTCCGCTGCGAGCCCGCCTGGCGACGGCGCGGAGGCGGGCGCCCCTCGCTGACCGGTCGGATGCCCGCTCGGCCACCTCGCCGGGTCGCCCGGATGCCCGCTCGGCTACCTCGCCGGGTCGCCCGGATGCCAGCTCGTCCCCCTCGTCGCGCGTCGGCGTGTCGTAGAGTTTGCCTGCCGTGATCGCGCCCCCTTCGCGGGCACTCACCAGGAGACACGACATGTTGTATTGGGCGATGAAGGCCGTCGTGGGGCCGATGCTGCACGTGGTGTTCCGACCCACCGTCGAGGGGCTGGAGCACGTGCCCGCCCGAGGCGGCGCGCTGCTGGCCAGCAATCACCTGTCCTTCTCGGACTCACTCTTCCTCCCCCTCGTCCTGCCGCGGCGGATCACGTTCCCCGCGAAGATGGAGTACTTCACGGGCACCGGCCTGAAGGGACGCGCCACGGCCGCGTTCTTCCGGGGCGTGGGGCAGGTGCCCATCGACAGGTCCGGCGGGACCGCGAGCTGGGCCGCGATGGAGACGGGCCTGGAGATCCTGCGTCGCGGCGAACTGTTCGGCATCTACCCGGAGGGGACCCGGTCTCCCGACGGTCGGCTGTATCGGGGCAAGACCGGCGCGGCGAGGCTGGCGCTCCAGGCGGGAGTCCCGCTCATCCCCGTGGCGATGATCGACACCGACAAGGCCCAGCCGACGGGGCAGGTCATCCCCAACGTCACCCGGGTCGGGGTGCGCATCGGCGAACCGATGGACCTGTCCGCCTACTCAGGGCAGGCCGAGAACCACCTGGTCCTGCGGGAGATCACCGACGAGATGATGCGCCGCCTCGCGGCTCTTTCCGGGCAGGAGTACGTCGACGAGTACGCGGCCGATCGCAAGCGGATCCTCGCGGAACGCGCCGAGCGGATGCTGGCGGCGGCCCGCGCCCAGGCGGATGCCGCCGCGGCCAAGGCGCGCGCGGAGGC
>CAKUSI010000134.1 GCA_934678955.1 uncultured Austwickia sp.
CCGGCCTTCCTGCGGCCGCTCGCCCCGCCAGACCTTCTGAATCTGGTAGCGCCGGAACGGGAAGGTCAGCTTGCCGGCGTTCTCCAGCACGTACCGCGCGAACGGCACCGTCAGGTCGAAGTGCAGCCCCAGCTGGTCTTCGGCCGGGCCGCGCGGCTCGCTGGACGCAGCCAGGCGCGACACGGCGTAGATCTCCTTGTCGGCGTCGCCGCCCTTGCCGAGCAGCCGCTCCACGGGCTCCACGGCCCGCGTCTCGATCCCCACGAAACCGTGCAGTTCGAACGTCTCGCGGATAACGTCGAGCACGTGCTGCTCGATGATCCGCTGCTCAGGCAGCCACTCCGGAAAACCCGACAGGGGGGTGATCTTGGCGCTCATCGCTGGTCGTGCTGCTCCTTCGGCGGGGTGCTACGAGGGGGTGCTGCTCACAGTCCCTGCAGGAACGGGTTGGTCAGTCGCTCCCGCCCGATCGTGGTCGCGGGCCCGTGGCCGGGCAGGACCAGCGTGTCGTCGTGCTCGGCGAGGACGACGTCGCGCAGCGACTCCCGCATCTGCGCGTCGTCGCCGCCTGGCAGGTCGGTGCGCCCGATGCCGCCGGCGAAGAGGACGTCCCCGGCGATCAGCGTGCGGATCAGGCCCGAGTCGGCGGGCAGCGAGTCCGGCGCCCCCTCCATCCGGAACATCACCGACCCCTCGGTGTGTCCGGGGGCGTACTCCACCCGCAGGGTCAGCCCGGCCATGTCCAGGTCCACTCCCCCGTCGAACGTGACGACGTCGTCCGGGTCCTTCCAGGTGACGCCCGGGTATTCCATCCGCAGCATCGCGAGGATGGCCGGGTCGACGGCCGCGAGGGCGTCATGCAGTCGGTAGGCGTCCGCGCCGTGGATGTGCGCGGCGATCCCGTGGGCGCCGCAGACCGGCGTGACCGAGTACGTGTGGTCGATGTGCCCGTGGGTCAACAGCACGGCGCTCGGGCGGAGCTTGAACTGATCCAGGGCCTCGCGCAGCCGGTCGACGACGCCCACGCCGGGATCGACGATCAGGCACTCCTCACCCTCGGCCGGCGCCAGGACGAAACAGTTGGTGCCGAAAGCGGCCGCGGGGAATCCGATCGTCAACACCCGGCCAGACTAGCCCGGCACCCTCCGGACGCTCCCGTCCCTCCCTCCGGCCTCCTGCCCGACGGTCCCTCGCCGCGCCGGCGGGCAGGCATTATGGTGTTATCCACGTCACGCCCGTGGCAGAGTGAACTGCGTATGCGCGTTGGCTAGCACCGAACGTCGCAGCGCGAGTGCCCGTATCGTCACATCCGTTTCGTCTTCGAGCCGACGGCCCCGCCGCCGGTGTCTTACAGGAAGGCCCGCCGTGTCCGACCCCACCGCGCCCGCCCCGACCGAGACCCATGAGCCGCCGGCTGCTGATGCCGACAAGGCCGGGGACGAGGCGCACCAGGACGTGGCGGTCACCGACGGGTCGTCGTCCGGAGAATCACCGGTCGTCGAAACGCCGGTCGTCGAAACGCCTGTCTCCGAAGCTTCGGCCGACGCCGCTACGGCAGCCGAAGCACCGGCTGAGAACGCACCGACCGACGGGGCAGCAGCGGAGCAGGCCGACCCGGACCAGGCGTCCGCCGCGACTCCCGGCGTCCCCTCCCCGGCACTGCTCGCCAAGGTGGCAGGAGCCGGTCCGAACCCCGCCACACTGGCGGGCCGCCTCCACCCGCCGGCCCCGGCGGGCGCACGGGCGAGCGAGTTCGGCAGGGTCGCCGACGACGGGACCGTGTATGTCAAGACGCCAGAGGGCGAGCGCGAGGTCGGGTCCTACCCCGGCGCCACGCCCGAAGAGGCGCTGGCCTATTTCACGCGTAAGTACGACGAGGCCGACGCCCAGGCCGACCTGCTCCTGTCACGGGTGACCCAGACCGAACTGTCCGCCAAGGAGGCCACCGAGGGCCTGGCCAAGCTCCGGAGCACCATGGGCGACCTGCGTGCGGTCGGCGACCTGGTCGCGCTCAACAACAAGGTGGAGAACATCGCCACCGCCGTCGAGGCCCGCAAGCAGGTCGAGGCCGCGGACCGGGCGCAGGCGCGCGAGGCGGCGACCGCGCGGCGGATGGAGATCGTCGAGGCCGCGGAGGAGATCGCGAACCAGCCCGAGGACCGCATCCAGTGGAAGGCGAGCAGCGCCAAGATGCGCGGCCTGTTGGAGGACTGGAAGACCGCTCAGCGGGAGGGCCCCAAGCTGGACCGCGAGACGGAGCAGGGCATGTGGCAGCGCCTCTCCGGGGCGCGCAACAGCTTCGACAAGCTGCGCCGCGTGCACTTCGCGCAGTTGACGTCGCGGCAGGCGGAAGCGAAGTCCACCAAGGAAGAACTCGTCGAGGAGGCCGAGGCCCTCGCTGCCAGCACGGAGTGGGGTCCGACGGCTGGCGCGTTCAAGCGGCTCATGGACCGTTGGCGTCAGGCCGGCCGGGCTTCGCGCGCTGAGGACGACGCGCTGTGGGCGCGGTTCAAGGCCGCCCAGGACTCGTTCTTTGCCGCCAAGGACTCGGTCGTGGCCGCGGAGAACGCGGAGTTCTCGGCGAACCTCACCGTCAAGGAAGAGCTGCTGCAGCAGGCCCAGGCCCTCGTGCCGGTGAAGGATCTGGAGGCCACCAAGTCCGCGTTGCGCGCCATCCAGGACAAATGGGACGCCGCCGGCAAGGTTCCGCGCGCCGACATGGACCGCATGGAGCGAGGCATGCGCAGGGTCGAGGCCGCCGTCCGCGAGGCCGAGGACCGCAAGTGGCAGCGCTCCAACCCCGAGGTGGCGGCCCGCGCCCGCAGCCTGGTCGACCAGCTCGAGGCGGCCTGCGAGGGCCTGCGCGCCGACCTGGCGAAGGCCGAGGCCGGCGGCAACGCCAAGGCGGTCGCCAAGGCCCAGGAGGCGCTGACCGCACGCGAGGCGTGGCTGGCGCAGGCCCGCCAGGGGCTGGCCGAGTTCGGTTCCTGACGCCCGCGGCTCAGCTGGAGCGCAGGGAGCTGCCGTCGCTGACGCGACCGACCTCGTAGACGCCCCCGACCTCTTTGACCGCGTTGATCACGTGGGCCAGGTGGCTCGGCTCGCCCATCTCGAACTCGAATCGTAGGCGCGCGACCCGGTCCTGCAGGGTCTGCACCTCCGCGGAGCGGATGTTGACGTGGTGGTCGGCGAGGACCCCGGTCACGTCGGACAGCAGACGTGGGCGGTCCAGCGCCTCCGCCTCGATCTTGACCGTGAAGATGCTGGTCGCCGAGGGCGCCCACTCGACGTCGGTGAGGCGCTCCGGCTGCTCGGACAGCCGCACGGCGTTCGGGCAGTCCTTGCGGTGCACCGACACTCCCTGACCGCGGGTGACGAACCCGAGGATCGGGTCGCCGGGCAGCGGCGTGCAGCACCGGGCCAGCTTCACCCACACGTCGGAGGCGCCGACCACGACGACGCCCGGGTCGGTCGGCCGCTTCGAGCGGCGCTGGGTGCCGGGGATCGTCGCCTCGGCCAGGTCCTCGCTCGCCCCGTCCTCCCCGCCGTGGGCGGCGATGACCTTGTCGACGATGCTCTGTGCGGAGACGTGTCCCTCGCCGACGGCCGCGTAGAGCGCGTCGATGTCGCTGTAGCGCAGCTGGGTCGCGAGCGCCGTCAGCGTGTCGGCGCTCATCAGGCGCTGTACGGGCCGCTGCTGCTTGCGCATCGCGGTCGCGATCAGGTCCTTGCCGGACTCGATGGCCTCCTCGCGGCGCTCCTTGGAGAACCACTGCCGGATCTTGTTGCGCGCCCGCGGGCTCTTGACGAAGTTCAGCCAGTCCCGGGACGGCCCGGCGCCGTCGGCCTTGCTGGTCAGGATCTCGACCATGTCGCCGTTGTCCAGCGGGCTCTCCAGCGGCGCGAGCCGGCCGTTGACCCGGGCGCCCATACAGTGGTGCCCCACCTCGGTGTGGACCGCGTACGCGAAGTCGACGGGCGTCGACCCGGCGGGCAGCCCGATCACACTCCCCTTGGGCGTGAAGACGTAGACCTCGCGGGTGTTGATCTCGAAGCGCAACGCCTCGAGGAACTCGCTCGGGTCGGAGGTGTCCCGCTGCCAGTCCAGGACGTGGCGGACCCAGCGCAGGTCGGTCTTGCCGTCGTCCGCGCCCTCCTTGTATTTCCAGTGCGCGGCGATCCCGTACTCCGCGCGCTGATGCATCTCATGGGTGCGGATCTGGATCTCGACCGGCTTGCCGCCCGGGCCCACGACCGTCGTGTGCAGCGACTGGTACATGTTGAACTTGGGCATCGCGATGTAGTCCTTGAAGCGCCCCGGCATCGGCTTCCACCGGGTGTGCATCGACCCCAGCACCGCGTAGCAGTCGCGCACCGTGTCCACGAGGACGCGCACCGCGACCAGGTCGTAGATCTCCTCGAAGTCGCGACCCCGCACGATCATCTTCTGGTAGACGGAGTAATAGTGCTTCGGCCGCCCGGTCACGATCCCCGTGATCCGCGCCTCGCGCAGCGCGTCGGAAACCTCCTCCTTGACCCGCGTCAGGTATTCGTCGCGCGCCGGCGCCCGCTCGGCGACCATCCGCACGATCTCCTCGTGCACGCGCGGGTAGATCGCGGCGAACGCCAGATCCTCCAGCTCCCACTTGATCGTGTTCATGCCCAGCCGGTGCGCCAGCGGGGCGAAGATCTCCAAGGTCTCCTTGGCGTTGCGCTCGGCCTTGCCCTCCGGCAGATACTTGTACGTCCGCGCGTTGTGCAGCCGGTCCGCCAGCTTGATCAGCAGCACCCGGATGTCCTTGGCCATCGCGACGACCATCTTGCGGACGGTCTCGGCCTGCGCCGCGTCCCCGTACTCGACCTTGTCGAGCTTGGTGACCCCGTCGACCATCATCGCGATCTCGGGGCCGAAGTCGGCGGTGAGCTGATCCAGGCTGTATGGGGTGTCCTCGACCGTGTCGTGCAGCAGGGCGGCCGCCAGCGTGGTGGGGGTGAGGCCGAGTTCCGCGAGGATCAGCGCCACCGCGAGCGGGTGCGTGATGTATGGATCCCCGCTCTTGCGCAGCTGCCCGGAGTGGGCCCGCTCGGCGACCTCGTAGGCCCGCTCGATCAGCGCGAGGTCGGCTTTGGGGTGGGTCTGCTTGACCACCCGCAGGAGCGGTTCAAGCGCGGGATGGCTCTGATGGCGCGGCCCGCCGAATCGGGCCAGACGGGCCCGCACGCGGGCGGGCGTGGCGGTCGCCCACATCCCCCCGGTGGTGGGCGCCGGTGGGGTGGGCACCGCCGTGGGGGTCGCGGGGCGAGCGGGTGCGGCCTTGGCCGGCCCCGCAGGCGACGGCGACGCGCTAGCACCCGGAGAAGGGGCAACTGGCGGAGACGGGGCAGCTACCGGAGGCGCGTTCGCCGCCGGGGCCGCGTGTGCGGCAGATGAGGGGCCCGTCACGGGAGGGGTGCCGGACGCAGGGGAAGCGCTCGCGGCCGAGGTCACAGCCTCTCGGGCGGCGGCGCCGGAGCCCGCCGACCCGTTGCCGCCGAGCCCGTCCGCCTCGATCCCCACCGCGCTGGTCGGGCCTGCGTCGGGCAGCTGCTCGCTGGCCAGATCCGGGCGCGCGACATCGCCGGAGGCCAGCGCCTCGGTCGGGAGGTCGCGCGGATTCATGAACCGATCATAGGTCCCGCCCGATCAGAGCGTGACCATGGCCTGAACGGCACGAGACCCCAGGGCGGCCCGTCCGCCCAGGGCGGCGAGCTCGATCACCACTTCCACGGCAACCACCGTGCCGCCAGCCCGCTCCACGAGATCGCACGCCGCGACGGCCGTGCCGCCCGTGGCGAGGACGTCGTCCATGATCAGCACCCGCGGGGTGCCGACGATCGCGTCGACGTGCATCTCGATGGTGGCCTCGCCGTACTCGAGGTCGTAGCCGACCGCGTACGTCTCGGCCGGCAGCTTGCCGGCCTTGCGGATCGGCACGAACCCGACGCCGAGGGCGTACGCGGTGGCCGCCCCGAGCATGAAGCCGCGCGCCTCGATCCCGACGACCGCGTCCACCCGGCCCGCGTAACGCCCGGCGATGTCGTCGACGACCGCGCGCAACAGGTCGCCGTCGCCCAGCACCGGCGTGAAGTCCTGGAAGAGCACGCCGGGGGTAGGGAAGTCGCGGATCTCCCGCAGGCTCGCGAGCACCTGCGCGGCGACGCCGAGCGCCGGGGCCTCGTCGGCCAGCGCGGATGAAGTGTCGGAAGTCATGGCGTCATTGTTCACGCCACGGTGGGCAGGCCGGGCGCCGTTCACCGCTTGGACTTGGGCAGCCGGCGCGGCTGACCCCGCGGCCCGCTCTGCAGGGAGGGGTGGATCGGTCGCCCGGTGAGCGTGGTGGTGGCGCCCGCGTCGCCGGAGACGTCGCCGTCATCCGCGCCGGCGTCAGCCGGGTCGCGGTCGGGCCGAGCGGGTTCCGATTCGGTGCCCGCCAGTCCCTCCCCCGTGCCGGCGGCGTTCCCGCCGCCCCGGTTCGCCGCCGCCGTCGCCACCTCTGCGTCCGGGACCGCGCTGGCGCCCGTCGCGCCTTCTGCCCCCGATCCCGCCGTGCGAGCCGCGGCCTTGTCCTGCCGCTTGGCCACCCGCGCGGCCAGTGTGCGCATCTCCGGCTCGCGCTCGCGCAGGTGGGCGAGGAGGGGGGTGGCGATGAAGATCGAGGAGTAGGCGCCCACGGCGATCCCCACGAACAGCGCGAGGCTGAGGTCGAGCAGCGTGCCGGGGCCGATGAAGAACAGGCCCATGACCAGGATCGCGGCGACCGGCAGGAGGGCGACCACCGTGGTGTTGATCGAACGCACCAGGGTCTGGTTGACCGCCAGGTTGGCCGCGTCGGAGTAGGTGGTGCGGCCTGTCACGAGTGCGTCGGCGGTGTTCTCCCGGACCTTGTCGAAGACGACGACGGTGTCGTAGAGCGAATACCCGAGGATCGTCAGGAACCCGATCATCGTCGCGGGCGACACCTCGAATCCGGCCAGGGCGTAGATGCCCACGGTGATGAAGATGTCGTGACCGAGGGCGACGATCGCCGAGAAGGACATCTTCCAGGTGCGGAAGTAGATCGCCAGGACGATCGAGACGATCACCAGGAACCATACGAGCGCCTGCAGCGCCTGCCGGCTGACCGAGGCACCCCAGGAGGGGCCGATCACGCTGCTGGTGACGGATTCGGCCGGCACGCCGAATTCGGTCGCGAGGGCGGACGACACCTCGGTGACCTTGTCGGCGTCGAACCGTTCGGTCTCCACGCGGACGTCCCGGCCGGCCACCTGCGTGACGCGTGCTCCCTCGACCCCGCCCACGTCGGCGACCACGCCCCGCGCGCGCTGCTCGAAGTTGTCGAACGAACTGACCGACGGGACCCGGAAGTCCGAGCCGCCGGTGAACTCGATCGAGAGGTTCAGCCCGCGCAGGCCGAGGCCGGCCATCGCGAGGAGGAAGAGGACGAGGGAGACCAGATACCAGGTCTTGCGGCGCCCGACGAAGTCGATCGAGCGCTTTCCCGTGTAGAGGTCGTTGCCGAGTTGAGCGAAGTTCACGCCGGGCCTCCTTCGGTCACCGCGCGGCCGGTGGCGCGGGGGGCGCCCGCGGCCCCGGTCGTGGGGGTAGGAGTCAAGGCGGTGCGGGTGGCGGCGGCCCGAGTGGCGGCGGACGGTACGCGGACGCGGCCGCGCCCGCGGTAGAGCGGGGTCTTGGCGCCCAGCCGCTCCGGTGACAACCCGGACCAGGGGTGGCCGCTGCCGAAGAACTTGGTCGTGGCGAGCAGCTTCAGCAGCGGGTGGGTGAACAGGAACGTCACGATGATGTCGAGGACCGTCGTCCACATCAGCATGAACGCGAAACCGCGGACGTTGCTGGCCGCGAGCAGGTAGAGGACCGCGGCGGCCAGGAAGTTCACGCCGTCGGAGATGAGGATCGTGCGCTTGGCGCGGGCCCACCCGGTCTCGACGGCGGCGATCAGGGAGCGGCCTTCGCGGATCTCGTCGCGGACCCGTTCGAAATAGACGATGAAGCTGTCGGCCGTGGTGCCGATCGCCACGATCGCACCGGTGACGCCCGCCATGGTGAGCCGCAGGTTCTGGCTCCAGCCGAACAGGGTGATCGTCAGGTAGGTGAGCAGCGCCACCAGGAGGATGGAGGCCACCGTCACGAGGCCGAGCACCCGGTATTGGAAGAGCGAGTAGGCGATGACCAGCGCCAGCCCGACGAGGCCCGCGATGATGCCCTTGCTGAGCTGGTCACCGCCGATCGTGGGGCTGATCGACTGGAGCTCCTGGGCCTCGAAGCTCATCGGCAGCGAACCGAACTTCAGCTGGTCGGCGAGCAGCTTGGAGGATTCCGCGGTGAAGTTGCCGGAGATCTCCGCCTGGCCGTTGACGATCTCGTTGCGGAAGTACGGCGCCGAGATCACCCGGTCGTCCAGAACGACCGCGAGCTGGTTGCGCGGGCTCTGCAGCGGGACCATCGCGCGGCTGACCGCGGCGTACGTCTCGGTGGGCAGACCGCCGTTCATCTTCAGGCTCACGACCCACTGGCCGGTGGGCCCGCCCTGGCTCTGCCCCATGCCGCTGGTCGCGTCGGAGAGGCTGTCGCCGGTGAGCACGGCGGGACCGAGGACATACTTCGCGAGCACCTGCCCGCCCGCTTCCGGCTCGGGCTCCCCGCAGATCACGATCGGCTTGGTGAGGTCCTCCTGCGCCGGGTCGAACGTCGTGTCCGGGCAGGTGAGCTGCAGGGCCTGCGTCTCCAGCTCGGGGGACGTCAGCCAGGCCTGCGACAGCGCGTACTCCGCGAGCCGGGCGGGCTCCTGACGCAGGCCGTCGTACCACTGCGGGATGCCCTCGCCCGCGGGTGCGCTCGGCGCCGTCGTGAAGGGGTTGCCCCCGACGGTGCTCGGCGCGGGAGCCGGGCTCGCCGCGGGACTTCCCGTCGGCGCTGTCGGGGCCGGTGTGGTGTCCGCGGCCGGGACGACGGCGCCCTGCAGGAGGCCCTGCGGGATCGGAGCCCGCGCGGCCTCGGTCGTGGCGTTGCCGGCGGCGTTGGTCGTGGCAGCAGGCGCCGCGGACGTCGCGGGGCTCGCGCCCGTCGTGGCGGTCCCGGGAGCGGCCGGCAGGGTCTCCGGGGGGCCGGCCGGACCCGTGGTGCCGCCCGGGAGGGTCTGCGGGCCGCCCTGCTGCTGTTGCTGGGCGCCGGCCTGCGTGGGCACGATCCCCAGCACGGGCCGGAAGCGCATCTGCGAGGACTGCTCCAGCGCGCGCTGCTGCTCCTGCGTGATCTGGCCGGGCACCGTGACGACGACGTTGGTCCCGAGCGTGCCCACCTCAGCTTCGGCGACGCCCTGGCCGTCGACCCGCTTGCGGATGATGTCGACGGCGCGCTCGAGCTCGGCGGTGTTGACGTCCTCCCCGTCTCGGACCTGCGGGCGCAGCGTCATCTGCGTGCCGCCCTCCAGGTCGAGGCCGAGCTTCGGGGTGAGCTGCGCCTCGCCCCAGATGTGGACGGCGCCGAGGAAGCCGGTCAGCCCCAGCGTGATCACCAGCATCACGATCAGGGTGCGGATCGGCCCGCGCCGTTGGGGATTCTTCGCCATGACCGTCCTCGTGGTTCC
>CAKUSI010000135.1 GCA_934678955.1 uncultured Austwickia sp.
AGACCGATCCATTGCGCGTCATACCGGAGGTCGGCCAGGTCTCCCAGAACTGCTCCTGCTGCCCGAAGAGGTCGAGCTGCGATTTCTCCCAGACACCACGGGTCGGGTTCCATGCTGCGAGAGGTTGCGCTGTCGGGGGTTGCATGTCCGAAGCTGTGTTGCTCATCGTCATCTCCTTCGAGGGTTGCACGGATCGCGGGTGCAGACAGCAACCCGCGGACGTTCTCGATCACCACCCACTCGGGTTGCAGTACGTCGATCGCTGCTGCCATGTGCGCCCACAGCCCGGAGCGGGTGCCGGGTTTCAGGCCGGCCATCTTTCCAACGGTTGAAACATCCTGGCAAGGGAACCCTCCGCAGAGGATGTCCACCGGCGGGACGGTACTCCAGTCGATAGTTGTGATATCGCCGAGGTTCGGTGCGTCGGGCCAGTGGTGGGAGAAGACGCGGGCGACGGGCTCGTTGATCTCCGAGTACCAAATCGTGCGGGCTCCGAAGACTTCCTCGACGGCGAGGTCGAGCCCGCCGTAGCCGGAGAACAGCGACCCGACACGCAGTGGCGTGGCCGGGTCGGTGAGGGTCTGGTCGGCCACGGGTGAACCTCCTGGGACTGTGATCCTCGGAGTCGCGCTGCCCTCCGAGCTGGTCACCGACCAGGTGCACGAACGACCCCACGCACTGTCGTTCAGCCGCCGCCTTCTGTCTCGCGCCTACCCATCGACCCGCAGCGCTGCCGACCTCTCGCGGTTCGCTCGAACGAGTTGTCACGCGTCTTGCAAGCGAGGTCCGCGCCATCGCGAGAGTCAACTCAGAGTTGACCGCACTGCCGGGTCCTGACGCTCACCTCCTCACCAAGACAGGACGGTGCGCGGTGACGGTTTCGATGCGGGTGATGTCCGCCGGCGACGGCTACAAGTACCTCCTGCGCACCGTCGCGACAGGCGACGGTGATCGGGTGCTCTCGACACCGTTGACGAGGTACTACACCGAGGAAGGAACGCCGCCGGGGCGATGGCTCGGGTCAGCCGTTACTGCGCTCGGCGGCGGAGCGATCGCCGTCGGTGACGAGGTTTCCGAGCTGCAGCTTCAACGTCTGATCGGGCAGGGCCGCGACCCGGTGACCGATCAGGCGCTCGGTAGCCCGTATCGGAAGTACCCGACCGTGACCGAGCGGATCGAGCACCGCACGTCGAGGCTCAACGCTGACCTTCCCGTGACCGAACGTGCGGAAGCCGTCGCCGCGATCGCGGCTGAGGAGAGTGCGCGTGGGGTGCGGAAGGCGGTTGCGGGGTTCGATTTCACGTTTTCGATTCCGAAGTCCGCATCGGTGCTGTGGGCGGTGTCGGACGCGGGCACGCAATCGCTGATTGCGGACGCGCATCACGCGGCGGTTGCGGAGATGGTTGCGTTCATCGAGCGCGAGGTTGCCGCAACCCGAGTCGGTGCGGCAGGACGCAATGGGGCAGTTGCGCAGGCCGATGTGTCCGGGGTGATCGCGACCGCGTTCGATCACTACGACTCACGGGCTGGTGACCCGCATCTGCACACGCATGTGGTGATCTCGAACAAGGTGCAGACCGTCCACGACGGCAAATGGCGCTCCCTCGACGGCCGCCCACTGCACGCCGCCACCGTCGCCCTCTCCGAACTCCACGAAGCCGTGTTCGCCGACCACCTCACCCGTGCCTTCGGCGTCGAATGGGAAGCGCGAGACATGGGGCGTGACCGCAACCCCGCCTGGGCGATTGCCACGGTTCCCGAACAACTGGTGACTGAGTTCTCATCCAGGTCCCGACAGATCGATCAGGAGAAGAACCGGCTTATCACCGAGTACGTCGCCCGTCACGGTCGGCAGCCGTCGCTGGCGACCGTCATCAAGTTGCGTGCGCAGGCGACGTTGGCGACCAGACCGGAGAAGCAGATCCGTTCCCTCGCAGACCTCACCGGCGAGTGGCGGGAGCGTGCGTCGTACCTTCTCGGTGATGATGCCACCCGCTGGGCCCGCACCGTCACCGCGAACGACGCTCCGATGCTGTTGCGCGCGGACGATGTGCCGTTGGACGTGATCGCTTCGCTCGGGCGCAGCGTGGTGGAGGCGGTCGGTGAGAAGCGGTCGACCTGGCGGCGCTGGAACCTCACCGCCGAAGCCGCACGACAGACCATGCCGTACCGGTTTGCCACCACACAGGATCGTGAAGCTGTCGTCGGGATGGTGGTCGATGCTGCCGAGCACGCCTCGATCCAGCTCACACCGCCCGAGCTCGCGTCAAGCCCTGCCGTGTTCCGTCGGGCTGACGGCAGCAGCAGGTTCCGACCCGTCGCGTCGACCGTCTACTCATCGCCGGACATCCTTGCGGCGGAAGACCGGCTCCTCGAGCGCGCCCGCACCATGACATCACCCACTGTGCTGGTCGAGGTGGTCGAGAAGGTCACCCGTCGCCCGGACCGCGACGGCAGGCTCCTCGCCGCCGACCAAGCCGCAGCCCTCACCGGGGTCGCGATCTCCGGCCGAGCTGTCGATGTTCTGGTCGGCCCGGCCGGGGCAGGGAAAACAACAGCAATGCGCGCCCTACGCACCGCCTGGGAGCGAGAGCACGGGCGCGGCAGCGTCATTGGGCTGGCACCGTCCGCGGTGGCCGCCCAGGTCCTCGATGATGACCTTGGTATCCGAACGGAGAACACCGCGAAATGGTGGCAAGACCACCAGAACGCCGGCGCGTCGTTCCGTAAGGGGCAGCTCGTGATCGTGGACGAAGCCTCCCTCGCCGGCACACTCTCGCTCGACCGAATCACCGAACATGCGGTAGAGGTGGGTGCGAAGGTGCTGTTGGTGGGTGACTGGGCGCAACTGCAATCCGTCACTGCCGGCGGGGCATTCTCTCTCCTCGTCCACGACCGTAACGATGCACCCGAAATGCTCGACGTGCACCGCTTCGTCAACGAGTGGGAGAAGACCGCCTCACTCGACCTTCGCCACGGCCGGACCGACGCAATAGACGACTACGCAGCCCATGGTCGCATCACCGGCGGGAACACTGAGGCGATGATCGACGCCGCCTACACTGCATGGCGCGCCGATGTCCTTGGCGGGGTTGCGACGGTGTTGATCGCGGATTCGACCGAATCCGTCCAGGCTCTAAATCAGCGCGCCCGCGCTGACCTCATCCTCGACGGCACCGTGGACGCCCGCCGCGAAGTCGCCCTCCAAGGCGATGCTCATGCCGGGGTCGGCGACACGATCATCACCAGGAAGAACGACCGCCGCCTCCACACCCCGCGCGGATGGGTACGCAACGGCGACCGCTGGACCGTCACCGACATTCGCAATGACGGATCACTCACCGTCCGCCGCACGAACAGTCGCGGCACCGTCATCCTCCCCGCCGACTACGTCTCCGATCACGTCGATCTGGGATACGCAGTGACCGCGTTCAGAGCGCAGGGCATCACTACCGACACCTCTCATGTGCTCGTTGATCCGTCTACGACGCGGGAGAACCTGTATGTCGCGATGACCCGCGGAAGGCACGCGAATCTCGTCTACGTCGCCACCGACCGCCCCGACGACAACCACACCACCCCGCATCCCGCGGACGATCCTAAGGCGACCACGCGGAGCGTGCTCTACGGCGTCCTGCAGCACGTCGGCGCGGAACTCTCCGCGCACGAGACGATCACTGCGGAACAAGAGGCGTGGGGGTCGGTGGGACAGCTCGCGGCCGAGTACGAGACGATCGCGCAAGCCGCCCAACATGATCGCTTCGCCACGCTCATCCGTGAATCCGGTCTCACCCCGGACGAAGCAGAAGACACGATCCACTCCGACGCATTCGGGGCACTCACCGCCGAACTCCGGCGAGCGGAAGCGAACCACCACAACGTCGACGCCCTCATGCCACGCCTGGTCGCAGCACGCGGATTCGGCGACGCCGACGACATCGCCTCCGTCCTGCACCATCGCCTCACTCGCGCGACCGAGAGGCCGGCTGGTTCCGGTCGCACGCGCAAGGTACCCCGTCTGATCGCCGGCCTCATCCCCGAAGCAGCCGGGCCCATGAGTGCCGAGATGCGGAAAGCACTCGCAGAGCGGCGCGAGCTGATCCAGCAACGTGCCGAAGCCGTCCTCGACCAAGCCTTCACCGAACATCAGGAATGGGCGCTCGCGCTCGGAGACACACCCGCCGAGCCGAGAGCCGCGGCAGCGTGGAAACGGCAAGCGCGAACGGTCGCCGCGTATCGCGACCGTTACGGCATCACCACACGCGCACCGCTCGGCCCAGCGCCCGATGGCGATGCGCAGAAGATTGACGCGGCACGAGCGAAAGCCGCCCTCGCGAGGCTCCGCGACCTCGCCGTCGTCGAGGGCAGCGATGATCCTTCGCGGATGGTGCGGCGTGAGGGTGCGAGCCGGGGTCTGTGACCGGTCGCCCTTCCGAATGTCGCCGGTGCGTCATATCCTGGTGGTGAGGCGGATTTCTCCTTGATATGACGCTCCTCGGGGCAGGCCGCAAGGCCACTCACACACGCACCGCCTCCGACGATTCGTCGTGCATGTGAGAGGAAACCCCCGTCATGATCCGCCAATTCTGGACCCTCAGCGTCCACACCCGCGCATTCCTGCGCCGCTACATGCCCACCAACATCCTCCTCGACGCCATCCGTACCCGTCGAGGACTCAAATGGGGCGTACCCGCGATGCTCCTCGCCGTGCCCTACCTCCTGGCCGCGAGCACCTTCACCACCCTCATCGCAGACGGCGGACCCGGATGGCTCAACCTCCTCGTCATCCTCTGCCTGTGGAACACGATGAAGTTCATCATCATGGGACCGATCAGCCTGATCTTGCTCGGCCGCATCCGCGTACGCGAGGCCGTGGCCGCTCGCGCCGAACGGCGAGCATCTACCGAGCTGGTTGAGCAAGCGGTCTGATCGACCACTGCCGGATCAGGACGCGGCTACGCCGCGTCGTCCGAGTCGGACGCGCACACGAACTGCCGGTACGTCGTTGGCGTTACCCCAAGGCCTCGTCGGAACTGGCGGGCCGCGAAGTCGGCATCCGCCCATCCCACTTCTGCGGCGATCTGCTTGATCGGATGCACGGTCGAGCGCAGCAGCTGCGCCATCCGTTCGGTGCGCACCATCGTCAGATACGCGATGGGTGCCTTCCCGAACGCCTCCACGAACACACGTCTCAACTGTGACGGCGACAGGTGAACGGCCTCCGCCAGCTCCGGCACGGTCCATTGGCGAGCCGGATCGTCTCGTATGAGCCGCGCGACGTGGCGAGCTTCAACGCGAAGCGGCCTGAACTGACGGTGCCGCGGCGCAGCGGGGACCACGGTACTGCCACGGCGACCGCTCACCGTGCCGGCTGTCGTCGTCAAGAACGGCACGATGACATCGAGCACCGAGAAGAGCAGAGCTTGCGCCCGCAGGAACCGGTCAGGCTGTGGCCCTTCGACGCTGAGGGACGCGAGCTCATCTAGCCACGGCATCAGCATCCCGGCGCGGTTCTCACCGATCCGAACGACTTGCGCGGGCGTCGAGTAATGGTCCTCGAAAAAGTCACGTGCGTTGTGACGGTCGCAGAACTGCGCGGCGTACTGCCAGAACACCTGATCGATCAGATAGTCACGGTCGAGGTAGATCGTGGTCGTCGTAACGCTGCCCTCCGGCTCCGCACCACACAGCGTCTGAGCGGCAAGAAAGACAACATCGCCGAGCTTCACATGCCGACTGCCGAACTCACTGAACAGCAGGGAGCTGCCAGTGCGGATGACGATCACTTTCACGCAGTCGAACGCGACCGGATCGATCGGGCTGTGGTGAGAACGAGTCTGCGCGACCAGCGGCGAGAACACAGGCGTGGTGCAACTCGGGGGCTCACTGACGGGATCGACCAAGGCCATGTTGATCAAGAGCGATCAGGCAGAACGCAGCGCGAGGGTCGGTGAGAGTCTTGATGCGCGCAGCGCCGGATAGAGTCCGGCGACGGCACCGACGAGGACTGCGATCCCTGGGCTTGCTGCCGCGGTTTCGGCGGGGATGACGAGGGGTTGTCCGCTAATGAGCGCGAGAGCGGTGGCTGCGCCGATGCCAAGAGCGAGGCCAGCGATTCCGCCGATGAGTGCGAGGGCTGCTGCTTCGGTGACGAACTGGGCGGCGACATGGATCGGGCGTGCGCCGAGGGAGCGCCGGAGTCCGATCTCGCCACGTCGTTCGAGGACGGTGACGACCATGGTGTTCGCGATGCCGACGGCGCCGACCAGGAGAGCGATGGCGGCCAGCGCGAGGCCGAGGGTGGTGAGGGAATCGTCGGCCGTGGTGCGGGCATCGGCAAGATCGGTGAGTGCGCTGACAGACACAAAGGGTGAGCCAGGGTTTGCGGCGGAGGCGAGCGACTCAGTGATCTGCCCGATCTGTCCGGGCTCTGCGCGAACGTAGATGGTGGAGATGTCGCCGATGGTGGCGCCGTCGAACGTGTTGCGGACCCAGCGGTCGCCGAGGATAGCGGCGGTGTCGATTTCGGTAGCGAGTCCTGCGGTTTCGAGGATGCCGAGCACGCCGTACCATTGCCCGCCGATCCAAACCCGGTCGCCGGGCTGGGTGATGCCGAGCCGGTCAGCGGCAGTGCGTCCGAGGACGGTCACCGGGAGGGCGCGCGTGGCGGTGTCGAACCATCGCCCAGCGGCGAGCTCCGCTTCGATGGCATGGAACACGTCGGGGCGGGCGACGGCTATGCGGAGGCCGTTGCTCTCGGTTTCTGGCACAAGGTCGGTGCGGTAGACGGCTGTGTCTTCCGGTGGGGTCTCGAACACACCGACATCGGCGACTCCATCGACTCGCTCGATCATGCCCGGCGCTGTTTCTGGGAGTGGAACGAGATTGTCATCAGGACCCGTGGCCGGGGTGACGACAGCGAGGTTGGCACCCATCTGGTCGAGGTCTGCGAGGAGTTGCGCCTGGTTGGAGGCAGCGGCTCCGGTGAGCGCAGTGAGGGAGGCGATGCCGATCGCGACGCCGAGGGAGGCGAGCGCGGTGCGCTGAGGGCGGCTGGTGACACCGAGCCAGGCCGTGCGGAGCAGATCACCCACTCGGAACCGGCTGCGAGGCGTTCGGGTCATCGGTGGACCTCTTCTCTTGCGAGCAGCGGGAGACCGCGCTCTGGATGATGCGGCTCGGGTGGGTGACGGTCAATGATGTGGCCGTCCTTGAGTCGGACGCGGCGTGTGAAACGTTCAGCGAGGCTGGTGTCGTGGGTGACCATGACAACGGCCGTGCCCGCCTCGGCGATACCGGTGAGGAGCGCGATGATGGCCTCACCGGTGGTCGAGTCAAGTGCTCCGGTGGGTTCGTCGGCGAACAGGACTGCGGGGCTACGGACGAGGGCACGGGCGATGGCGACGCGCTGCTGCTCCCCGCCGGAGAGTTCCCCAGGCCGGTTCCTCAGTCGGTGCCCGAGTCCGACGGCTTCGAGCGCAGCGACGGCACGTTCCTGCCGGGCTTTCCGTGATGCGCCGGTGTAAAGGAGGCCCGTTGCGACGTTCTCCGTCGCAGACACGGTGGGAAGGAGGTGGAACTGCTGGAACACGAAACTGATCTGGTCGGCGCGGACCGCCGATCGTTCCGTTTCTCGCATTCCAGCGAGGTCGCGTCCGGCCACAAGCACTGCGCCATCGGTCGGGTCATCGAGAGTGCCGAGAATGGACAGCAGGGTGCTCTTCCCGGAACCGGATGCGCCGACGATCGCGAGTTGGTCGCCCGCGTCGATGCGTAGCCAGGTGCGGTGCAGTGCCGTCACGGGCGGGGTGCCGGGATAGGTCTTAGAGACGCCACGGACTTCGACCACCGGTACAGGGGATTCTGTGTGGACTGTGCCGCGAGCGAGAGCAGTAGGGGTGGTCATCGTGAGATCACCACCTGATCGCCCTCCGCCAGACGTGGCGCGTTGCGGGGTGAGCCTGCTACGTCGACGCCGGACGCGAGAATCTGCACGCGCGCGTCGGCGACCAGACCGATCTGCACCGGCACACGCACGATCTGATCACCCGTGATGACCTCGACGGCGTAGTTGTCTTTCGCGGTGGCGATCAGCGCGGTTGCGGGGACGATCAGCGTTTCCGCGCTCTCCTCCGTGCTCTGCACCACCACACGGATCGCCGCAGGCCCGGTGGTGGCGACCTGTTCCTGATCGGGGAACTCGATCACCGCTGTCGGGGGGCTCGTCTGCCCGTCCTCCCCGGTGGGTTGCCCTCCGGGATCAACCGCCGCGAGCACGTTCTCAAGCTCGGTGCCGTCGGGAAGCACCACCACTACCGGGGTCTGGGCGGATAGCTCCCGTGCTTGCGCAGGGGTGAGCTTCATCACCGCCCTCAGTGTGGTTGCGGTGTAGGTGCCCGGAGTGACACCGGCCTGCCCGAGCTTCCCAGTGACCTGGGAGATGCGGATGCTCGGTGCGTTCACTACGAGCACGTCTGACATGGCCACGATCCCCGTTGCCCGCAGACCGAGCGACTTTTGCCATCGGTTCACTGCATCGGTGGTCCACCAGTCGAAGCGGGCGTCCGGCTCTCTGTCGAAGAATCCCAGTCGGGCGAGGTTCTGTTCGAGTTGCAGTACGTCCTGCCCGTCGTCGGCGTCGCTTGACAGATCGCGCCAGAACGGGCGTGCTCCTTCAAGGAGGATCACGGGTCTGCCATCTGCCTCATAGACGGATTGGCCGACATCGACTATCTGCCCGGGTGACGGGAGCGCGGTCAGCACCCCAGGTGCAGCCGGGAACTCGACGGGGTCGCCATATCCCAGAGTCGCGTTCAGCCGAAGCTGACTCGTGAGCGTGCCGAGCTCTACCGGCACCGTGACCGCTGATGAGCCTTCCGGCTCGCCCGACGCTGTGGAGGCCCGCTCCCATGGCTTCCAGACCGCGATCGCTGTGCCTCCCGCGGCGACCGCGGCAATCGCGATCATGACGATGACGACGCGCAGGGGCTTACGTCGGCGAGTACCCATGCTCATGAGGCGGGCGCCTTCTGGAACTCTTCGAGGATCGTCCACGGCTCGAAGCCAAGGTTCTCGCTCGTAGCGAACGCGAATGCGCTCATCGGGTCGTAGCAAGCCTCGGCGAGGGCACGGAAGTCAGATTCGGTGAAGCCGTCAGGGATCAAGACCGCGCCGCCCATCGCTGCATCCGGGTCTGCGATCTGGGTGAAGCCGTTCTCCCGCGCGCATTTCGCGAATGCCAGCGCTGCCTCTTCCTGCTTTGCCTGATCCTCCTGGAAGCGGGGGTCATTCATGGGGTCGTACTGCGGCTGGGTGAACGAGTGCTGCTTCTCGCAGGAGGTCCAGGCGTCCTGCGTGTCTGGATCGTTCGCGAAGTAATCAGCGTCTGCCGGGGCGATCCATGTGTTGCCCGCCTCGTCACCTTCTGCCAGCAGAATCTCACCGTCGTCCGGTGAGGTTCCGAATGCGTCTCCTTCGGAGTCGGCGATTTTGCCGCTCTTGACCAGAACCATGCCCTGGTCGTTGATCTTCGCCTCCACCTTCGCGGCGGTCAGGCACGCCAAGAACGCCGAGGCCGCGTCGGAGCCCTGCCCCGTCGGGTTCGGGTC
>CAKUSI010000136.1 GCA_934678955.1 uncultured Austwickia sp.
CCCCGGCCCGCTCCCGCCGCGACGCCCCGGGGCGCCGTCCGGTCGGGCATCCTCCTCGATCGCGAGGTCCACCCCGAGGACGGGGGCGACGCCGGCCTTCGCGCAGGCCTGCGCGAAGCGCACCATCCCGTAGACCCCGTCCCGGTCGGTGAGCGCGAGGATCCGCTGCCCGTCCGCGGCGGCCGCGGCGACGAGCTCGGCGGGCTCGCTCGCCCCGTATTGCATCGAGTACGAGGAGGCGACGTGCAGGTGGGCGAACTCGGCCTTCACGGGCCCCCCACAGCCGCCAGTGCCCCCTCGCGGAAGCGCACCGGCAGCCCGAGCGCCCCCGCCACCAGCATCAGGAAGGTCTCCGCGGCCCGCAGCAGGTCGTCGGCCTCGCGTCGGGTCGGGACCGTCCCCGCCTCCACCGTCGCCCGCCGGGCCCCCGCCGCGGCGAAGTAGTCGGCCCACTCGGCGAGCTCGGGGGCGAGCACCACCAGGTGCGCCCACACCGTGCGGCGGGACAACGCGGTCCGCCCCCCGTCGGGGCGGGCCGCGAGGACGGCCGCGGCGGCCCGCAGCGCCCCCAGATGCGCCGCGAGGTATCGATCCGTCGTGCTCCCGGCCTGGCAGGCCTGCAGCAGGCTCGCGCGCGAACGGTCCAGCAGATCCAGCGCGGCCGCGACCCCTCCGGGCCGCGCCCCACCCCCTCGTCCCACACCAGCCATGTCCCACTCCTTCCCTCGTTGTCCGTCCGCCTCTGTCCGACAAAGCCACCCGACCGACCGGCGTCGATCTCCTGCCGATCAGTCGCTGATCCGTAGGAGGCGCCAGGTGCGGGCGTGGCCCAGCTCGTAGACCCCCATCCGCTCCACCGCCACCCGACCGCGGGCCCGTCTCGGGCTCGCGCTCACCCGCCACACCCGCTCCTCCAGATCTGCCGCCGAGAAACCGGCAGGCCCCGGCCCGGTCCCGGCCGCTCCGTCAACGGCCAGCAGGTCGCGCCACCAGTCGGGGCGCGCCCGCCAGAACTCGAGAACCTGGAGCACCGCATACGATCTCCCCCGCCAGACGAAATCCGCCGGCGCGGGCGGATCCGACCCCGACGACGTCGTCACCCGGATCTCCTCTCCGGACCACCGCATCGCTTTCTCATCCCCTCACGCGATGTCGACCGCCTACTTAAGGATCTGACCTGCGTCGATGGGAGTCGGCAAAGCCGTCGACTCCTTCTCACATCGAACACTTGAATCAAACATCTGTTCGATAACCGGCAGTGTAACCGGAGCCTCCGACAACGCTCAAGACGATCCCTACGCCGCGCGCTCACGGGAAGGCACGCCGGCCGCCGACACCCCCCGCCACCGCCTCCCGGGCGGCCCCACGACCTGCGGAATGCCCCGGTCCCGCCGGGCGTTCTCACCGAGGCGCCGCCCGGCGCCAGCAGATGTCACGTCGTCACAGGCGGTGTGCGCGCACCGCAGGAGGCCACCCATGGGCGCCGAACTCCTCGCCTGGTCCTTCACCTCTGGGTGGGCCAGCGGCATCAACGCCTACGCGGTCGTGCTCGTCATGGGGCTCCTCGGCCGATTCACCGGCGCCGAGGCCATCCCCGATGCCCTCACCCGCACGGACGTGCTCCTCGCGGCCGGGATCCTCTTCGCCGTGGAGATGGTGGCCGACAAGATCCCCTACCTGGACTCGGCCTGGGACACCCTGCACACGGTGATCCGCCCCGCGGCGGGTGCCACGGTCGGCTATCTCCTCGCACATGACGCGGCCGGACTCGACGCGGCGTTCACCGCCGCCACCGGCGGACTCGCCGCCCTCGCCAGCCACCTGGTGAAGGCCGGCATCCGGGCCGGGGTCAACACCTCCCCCGAGCCGGTCAGCAACGTCACGGTCAGCGCAGCCGAGGACCTGACCGTCGCCGGCGTAATCGCGATGCTCCTGGCCAACCCGTGGGTCGCCGCCCTCATCGCCGCCGTCCTGCTGCTGGTCGGGGTGTGGGTGGCGCTCTTCCTCCTGCGCCGGATCCTTCGGCTCAAGCGCTCGTACGACCGGTGGGGAGAGCGATTCGCCGGACCGCCCGGAGACGTCCGCTCCGGACGGCAGGGGCCGGCCCCCGGCTGACCCCGTCCGACCCGACCGATCCGATCCGATCCGATCCGAGCAGAACCCTCAGAGCGGGGTCGCGAGCGAGGTGCCCATCAGGTTGTCGTACACCCGCAGCGTGGCCGTGGACCGGTTCATCGTGTAGAAGTGCAGCCCCGGCGCGCCCTCGGCCAGCAGTTGCTGGGCCAACTCGGTCGCGATCGCCACGCCCTCGGCCCGCAGCGCATCGCGATCGTCGGCCAGCGGCTCCAGCCGCGCGACGACGGCGTCGGGCAGCGGCGTCCCCGCCAGCTGCGCCATCCGATTCACCTGGGCGAACGAGGTCACCGGCATCAGCCCGGGCAGGATCGGCTCGTCGCGGCCCAGGGCGACGACGCGGTCGCGCAGCCGGGCATACGTCGTCGCGTCGAACACGAACTGGGTCACGGCGAACGCCGCGCCGGCCTCGAACTTGCGGGCCAACACGTCCGCATCGTGCTCCAGGCTCGGCGATTCCGGGTGCTTGTCCGGGAAAGCGGCCACACCGACCGTGAACTCCCCCATCGCGCGCACCAACCGGACCAGGTCCTCGGCGTGGTCCAGGCCGTTCGGGTGCGGCGTCCACGGCGTCCCGAGCCCTCCGGGCGGATCCCCGCGGAGCGCCAGCACGTGGGAGATCCCGCCGGCGGCGTACTCCCCGACGATCTGGCGCAGCTCCTCGATCGAGGACCCCACGCAGGTCAGGTGCGCCACCGGCGTCAGCGAGGTCTGAGCGCCGATCCGCGAGGTCACCCGCACGGTGCGGTCCCGCGTCGTACCCCCCGCCCCGTAGGTGACCGACACGAACGTCGGGCGGACGCGCTCCAACCGGCGCACCGACTCCCAGAGCACCGCCTCCGCGGCGTCGTCCTTGGGGGGGAAGAACTCGAAGCTGAACGAGGGAGCCCCCGCGTCCAGCAGAGCGGGAACCGACGACGCAGATGGCATGCGGCCCAGCGTAGGCCGCGCGGCACCGCCGTGGCGCCCGCCACCCGCCGGAGCGGCATACCCGAAAGCCCACGTCCGCCGTCACCCGCAGCGAGCGCGTCTGCCCTGGCAGCGGGCGTCGGCGGGGGAAAGCGAGGCGGGGAGCCGATGCGGCACGTTCCCATTAGGCTCGGGGCGACGCCGTCCGCAGGGAGCACATGTTGAGCACCGCTCTTGACCTCGCCGGCCTGCGCGCGACCGTGCAGGCCGGCATCGATCACACCCTGGCCCACCAGCGCCGGGTCCTCGCCGAACTCGGCCCCGACATGGGTCCGCTGGTCGACGAGATCGCCGCCCTGCTCTCGGGCGGCAAGCGGTTGCGCGCCGCATTCTGCTATGAGGGCTACCGCGCGTGCGGAGGCGCGCAGCGCGAGGCGATCCTGCAGGTGGCCACGGCGATGGAGATGTTCCAGGCGGCCGCTCTCCTGCACGACGACGTGATGGACGACAGCGCCACGCGGCGGGGGCGGCCCACAGCGCACCGGACCCTGTCCACCGAACACGCCACCTCCTCCTGGGCCGGCGACGCCGACCGCTTCGGCATCTCAGGGGCGATCCTGGCGGGGGACCTCTGCCTGGTGTGGACGGACGAGCTGGTCGCAGGCAGCGGGCTGCCGCGCGAGGAAGAGGCGCGGGCGCGGGTCGTCTTCGACCGGATGCGCACCCAGCTGATGGGCGGGCAGTTCCTCGACGTCCTGACGGCGGCACGCGGCTGGGAGGCATTGTCGACGAAGGATCGGGTCGCGCAGGCCCGCCAGGTCGTGCGGTACAAGAGCGCGAAGTACAGCATCGAACACCCCCTGCTCATCGGAGCCCACGCCGCGGGGGTCTCGCCGGAGGACGGCGAGCTCCTGTCGACCTACGGTCTGGCGCTCGGCGAGGCGTTCCAAATGCGCGACGACGTCCTCGGGGTGTTCGGCGACCCCGAGGAGACCGGCAAGCCGGCGGGCGACGACCTGCGCGAGGGCAAGCGGACCGTCCTGCTGGCGCTCGTGCTCGGCGAGCTGTCGAAGGCGGACACGACGACCCTCACAGGCCGCCTCGGCCGACTGGACTTGAGCGCCGACGACATCGAGGAGCTGCGCGGCATCATCCGCGGCTCGGGTGCCTTGGAGCGCCACGAGGAGCTCATCGACTCGCTCACCGCCACTGCCCGGGAGGCGCTGCACGCCACGCGGGGCCTCACGAGTGACGGGGTCGAGGCGCTGGACGAGCTCATCGACGTCGCGACCGCGCGCTCCAGCTGACGGCGCCACCGGCGCTCCCGGCGTCAGAACGCGGACTCCATCGCGCGACGCCGCACCTCGGTCTTGTGACCGGCGAGCAACGCGCCCATCGGGCTCCCGCCCCGCAGCGTCTGATCCGGCGTGAACATCCACACCAGGATCTCCACATCCGACATCCCGCCGTCGGCCAGCACCGTGAACGTACCGCGCAGTTCCGGGCGCGGCCCCTCCGTCGTGACGAACGGCTCGGGGACGCACAGCACCTGCCGCTCGGAGCGCCGCACCGCGAGGATGTCGCGGTCCTTCAGCTGTTGACGCGCGGTCTGGATCCCCACGCCCTGACGCTCCGCCACATCCGGCAGGGTCAGCCAGCCGGGCACCAACGCCTCGAGCTCGCCTCGGGCACTCTCGTCCGGTCCGTTCGCGGCGTCGTCCGGGGTCGTCGCGGCTTTCGCCTCCCGCGCGGCGTGGGATCCGATCGTCGAGGGAACGTCGTTCACGCCGACAGGATGCCACGACTGCCCTCCGGGACGCGTCGGCGCGTCGCGCCCGCAATCCGTTTCCGCTGTGGGCCGCTGGGTTACGTTCGGAGTCGGCACATCCATCCCGGCGGCCCCTCCAGTCCCACCCGTCACAGCCGCGACCAGCGCGCCGCAGCACGGCCAGGCATGTCGTGCGCGGTCGCACCGCCCGAAAGGACGCTCTGACGCGATGAGTCCGCTCCCCCCGCCGCCCGCCCACGTCGCGCCGCTGGCCTCGCCCGCCGCCCAACCCGCCGCGCAGGACTCCGGGTGGAGCACGCACGTCGTCCGCGCGGGAGAGACGTTGTGGGCGATCGCGGGCAGGTACGGCCTCGACGTGGGGGTCCTCGCCCGGGCCAACAGCCTCAGCGTGAGCGCGACCCTGCACGTCGGTGACCGGCTCGCCGTCCCGACCGGAGGATCCGCCAGCGCGGGCTCCTCCGGGTCCACCGGGTCCACCGGTTCCGGGAGCTCGGCCGGCTCCGGCGGGTCGTACGTGGTCCGGGCCGGGGACTCGCTGTGGGACATCGCAGCCGCCCGCGGCGTCGACGTGGCCGCTCTCCTCGCCGCCAACGGCCTCTCCCCCACCTCGACGATCCTGCCGGGCCAGCGGCTCACGATCCCGGCCGGTGCCTCCTCCTCGCCGGGCCGCACGAGCGGCGACGGGAGCTACGTGGTCCGTCCCGGCGACACCCTCTGGGGCATCGCCTCCGCCCGTGGGCTCGACGTACAGACCCTTCTGGCCGCCAACGGCCTGACCTCTTCGTCCGTCGTCCTGCCGGGCAAGCGTCTCGTGATCCCCGGAGGGGCGGCGGCGGCGCGTACCGCCACCAAAGCGGCCCGCACCGCGGCCGCGGATACGGGGGCGAGCACGGTCACGGTCCGGGCCGGGGACAGCCTCTGGTCGATCGCGCAGCGGTATGGGGTCTCGGTGACCGCCCTCAGCAAGGCGAACGGCATCGGCACCGACACTCCGCTGTTCCCCGGGGATCGTCTTCGCGTCGTGGGCAGCGTGGCCTCCAGCGCGGCCTCCCCCAGGACCACCGGACCGCTCGCGAGCTCGGCGAGCGCGAACCTCGAATACCTCAACAGCCGGCAGAACCCCTCCCGCTCCCAGGTCCGGTCGATGGTCGCCTCCACGGCGCGACTCCACGGCGTGGATCCGGCGTTGGCGCTGGCCGTGGCGTGGCAGGAGTCCCGCTGGAGCCACAACGCCGTCTCGGAGGCCAACGCGATCGGCATCATGCAATGCCTGCCGTCCACTGGGCAGTGGGTGTCGGGGATGGTCGGTCGCGACCTGAACCTGCTGGATCCGCAGGACAACGTCACGTGCGGCGTCGTCCTGCTGCGCAGCCTGCTGCGCAGCGTCGGCTCGGAGTCCGAGGCCATCGCGGCCTACTACCAGGGGCTCACCTCGGTCCGGGAGCGCGGACTCTACGAGGACACGAAGGCGTACGTCGCGTCGGTCCAAGCGCACAAGTCGCGGATGTGACTGTCCGCGGTCCCGCCTTCCCGGGCCCGATCCTGCACTGTGCCTAAACTGCTCCCGTGCCGGATTCCCCCGCTACCCAGCTCGTCGACCACGTCGTCGACGGGCGGTATCGGGTGCTCCACCACCTCGCCGACGGTGGGATGGCGAGCGTTTACGTCGCCCTCGACGATCGCCTGGATCGCCGTGTCGCCCTGAATGTGATGCGCGCCGACCTGGCCCGCGACGCCGCCTTCGTGGAGCGGTTCCGTCAGGAGGCGCGCTCGGCCGCTCGGCTCATCCACCCCAATGTGGTCGGGGTCTACGACCAGGGCCGCGACGGGGACCTGGTCTTCCTCGCGATGGAATACGTGGAGGGCACGACCCTGCGGGCCCGCCTGGATTCCGGCCCGCTGAGCCCGCGGGAGGCGCTCGACATCCTGCAGGCGGTGCTGGGCGCGCTGGCCGCCGCCCACCGCGCCGGCATCATCCACCGGGACATGAAGCCCGAGAACGTGCTGCTCGCCGACGACGGGACGGTCAAGGTCGCGGACTTCGGGCTGGCCCGCGCCGTCAGCACGGCCACCTCGAGCGCGCTCGGCGTATCGATGCTCGGGACCGTGTCCTACCTGGCGCCTGAACAGGTCGAACGGGGGATCGCCGACGCCCGCAGCGACGTCTACGCGGTCGGCTTGTTGTTGTACGAAATGCTCACCGGTGCCAGGGCCGTGGACGGCGACACACCGATCCAGGTGGCCTACCGGCACGTCCACGGGGAGGTGCCGGCCCCGAGCGCGCGCGTCCCGGGGTTGTCTGCCCCGCTCGACGCGCTGGTGGCCCACGCGACGCACCGCGACCCCGACGAGCGACCCGCCGACGCCGACAGCTTCGAGCGCGAGGTGCGCGCGGCCCGTGAGGCGCTGACCGACGCGCAGCTCGAGGCGGTCCCCAGCGCGGCTCCCACGGCGTCCGCGCCGGCTCACACCGACCGGCTGCTCCGGGAGACAGCTCCCGTGCCGCGGCCCATCGGGCCGCCGGGTGCGCCGGATGCACCGGATGCACCGGATGCACCGGAGCCCAGCACCGAGCGGCTAAGGGTCACCGCAGGCCCGGAGAGACCGACGAACCTCACGGGTGAAGCGACTCATACCATGTCAGGGCCGTCCGAGGGATCCGGGGGCGCGGGGTCGGGGAAGGCTGCGAGCCTGGCGCGCCGCGTGCTGGCGGGTGTCGCGGCCCTGCTCCTGGTGGCGGCGGGCGGGGTCGGCTGGTACATGTTCGTCGGTCCGGGCTCGGAGCGCATCGTGCCCGCCGTGACCGGCGGTTCCCAGGACGAGGCCACCGCGGCGCTGACGGAGCAGGATCTGCGGGTCGAGGTCGCCCCGACGTTCTCCGAGGAGATCCCGGCGGGTCGGGTCATCGGCTCCGAACCGGGCGCCGGGAATCCGGTGCGCCGGGCCACCACCGTGGTCCTCGCGGTGAGTCGCGGTCCGGAACGGTACGCCGTCCCCTCGGTGGTCGGCCACCCTGCGCAGGACGCCAGGCGGGACATCACCGACAACCGACTGACCGTGGGCGAGGTGACCGAGGCGTTCAGCGAGACGGTGTCGGCCGGTTCGGTGATCTCGGTGTCGCCCGGCGTGGGGAGCCCCCTCAAGCCGGGGGCCGCCGTCGCCGTGGTCGTGAGCAAGGGGCGCGAACCGTTCCCTGTCCAGAACTGGACCGGCAAGCCGCTGAGCGAGGCGCAGGAGGCCGTGAAGGACGCCGGCATCACGATCACGGTCCTCGACGAACAGCACCACCGGGACGTGCCGCGGGGAGCGATCATCTCCCAGACCCCCGCCGAGGGCACGCTCTATCGAGGCGACCGCATCACGGTCACCGTCAGCCTGGGGCCCGAGCTGGTGACGGTTCCGCGGGTGCAGGGCATGTCGGAGCGGGACGCCACCGGAGCGTTGCGATCGGCGGGCTTCTCGGTCGATGTCTCCCGCATCGCCGGAGGCCTGTTCGGCACGGCGCACTCCACCGACCCCGCAGGCGGCTCTCAGGCCCCGAAGGGCTCCACGATCACGCTCCGCGTGGTGTGATTCGGGGATGCCTCATCCCGGCCCGCGCCTTGAGGCGGCCACGGTCGCGCCCGCCGGACCCGCCCCACGCACGATGGCGGCCACCCTCCTGCTCACCCTCGTCACCGCCGCCTGGGGCAGCTCCTTCTTCCTGACGCGAGACCTGGTCGCAACGATCCCCAGCGCGGATTACCTGGCGGTCCGCTTCGCCCTCGCCGCGAGCGTCATGTTGCCGCTCCTGCACCGGCACGTCCGCGCCCTCGACCGGCAGCAGCTGCTCGTCGGCGCCGGGCTGGGCATCGTGTACGGCGTCGCCCAGCTGCTCCAGACCGTCGGCCTGGAGCACACGACCGCCACCCGGTCCGGCTTCATCACCGGCATGTACGTCGTCCTCACGCCCGCCTTCGCCGCCCTGGTCTTACGCGCCCGTCTCACAGGGTCCACCTGGCTGGCGAGCCTCACGGCGCTGGCCGGCCTCGCCGCCCTGAGTCTCGGCTCGGTCGGCTGGGGGCTCGGCGAGTCGCTGACCCTGGCGTCGGCCGCGGTCTTCGCGGTCCACATCCTCTGGCTGGGGTACGCCTCCAGGGACGGGGCCACGCTCGGACTCGCCGCCGTGCAGGTCACCGCCTGCGCCGTGGTGTGCGCGCTGGCGGCTGTCCCGGACGGCGTACGGACCCCGACGACGCCCTCGGGCTGGGCGGTCCTGGTCTACCTGGCGCTGGTCTGCGGGGCGGCAGCGATGTGGGCGCAGACCTGGGCCCAGGCGCACCTGCGCCCCACCCGCGCGGCCATCGTGATGACCACCGAACCGCTCTTCGCCGCCCTCTTCGCGACCTGGGTGGGCGGGGAATCCCTCACCGCCCGACTGGCACTCGGCGGGGGACTGATTCTCGCGGCCATGTACCTCTCCGAGCTCGGCCCGAGGGCGCGCCGTGGCGCCACTCCTCCCGAGGCGCTGCATCACGGCCCGGGCGGCTAGGGCGAGAGCTCACTCCTGATGGGCGTAGCGCTCCTCACGCCATACATCGCCCGTGAAGTGATAGCCCTGAGACTCCCAGAACCCGCGCCGCGGCTCGGTCAGGTACTCGACATCGACGAGCCACTTCGGGCCCTTCCAGGAGTACAGGTGGGGTAGCACCAGGCGAAGCGGCCACCCGTGCGCCGGGTCCAGCGGGGCGCCGTCGAGCTCCGTCGCGAGCAGCGCGTCGGGTCGCTCCAGAT
>CAKUSI010000137.1 GCA_934678955.1 uncultured Austwickia sp.
GCGGGCACCTGCGGCTTTGCGTACGTTTGCCGCCCACGGGCGGGACGTGGCGGCGGGCACCTGGCGTGTTGCGTACGGTTGCCGCCCACGGGCGGGACGTGGCGCCGGGCACCTGGCGTGTTGCGTACGGTTGCCGCCCACGGGCGGGACGTGGCGCCGGGTGCCTGCGGAGACGCGTACATTTCCCGCCCATGGGCGGAAACCGGCGGCGGGTGCCTGCGGTGACGCGTACATTTCCCGCCCACGGGCGGGACGTGGCGCCGGGCACCTGGCGTGACGCGTACGGTTGCCGCCCATGGGCGCGACCAGGCTCCTCGTCCCCCCTCGTCGGGCCGGGTGAACTCCTCCGCATGCGGGTGAGCTCTCCGTGTCGGAGGGTCGTATGGCGTCTGTGAGCTCTCTTCCGTCCAGGTGGACTCTCTTCGGGCCGGGTGGACTCTCCCCTGTGCGGGAGTTCACCCGGCCTGATGAGAGTTCAGTCGCGGGGGTGAGAGTTTGGCGAGGCCGGCGTCGCCGGTGACCGGGGGTGTCCACTTGGTGTCGTGAGGGTTGACCCAGCGTGGGGTGGGCTCGGCGCTCGCGGGATGCCTAACGCCGACCTCCCGGAGCGCTTGGTGCCGGAGCCAGGGCCAACAGGTCGCTCGCGCGGACGCCGGCCAGGTCGGTCAGGATCGCGAGCCCCGGTCCCGGCTCGACGGTCGCCGCCGCGGGCGTGACCAGCGTGGGGATCCCAGCGGCCACCGAGGCACCGGATCCCATGGGAGAGTCCTCGATCGCCACGCACGATCCGGCCAGTGTCGGCGGGATGCCGAGCAGGTCGAGGGCCAGCAGGTACGCCTCCGGATCCGGCTTGCCGACCGTCACCATCTCGCCGGTCACCACCGCGTCGAACCGGTCGTCTGGCAGCGCATCCAGCACGATCTGGACCATCGGTCGCCACGACATCGTCACCATCGCGGTCGGGACGCCGGCCGCCGCCAGCTCGTCCAGCAGGTCCAGCACGCCGGGGCGCCACGGGATCCGCTCCCGCAACCGGCGCATCACCCCGTCCTGCAACGCCTCCACCACGGCCACCGGCTCGGCGCTCACCGGCGTCCGCGCCCGGATGTCCGCCGCGGCGTCCAGCAACGGCGATCCCACCAGCCGCAGGTTGTCCTCGTAGGTCCACGTGCCGCCGTACGAGGTGACCAGCGCGACCTCGGAGGCGAACCAGTACGGCTCCGTGTCGATCAGCGTCCCGTCCAGGTCCCACAGCACGGCGGCCGGCAACGTGTCGGGGACCGTGCGACGTCGCTCAGACGTTGAAATAGCGGGCCTCCGGGTGGTGGACGATCAGCGCGTCGGTGGACTGCTCGGGGTGCAGTTGCAGTTCCTCGGAAAGAATCACGCCGATCCGCGAGGGGTCGAGCAGCGCGACCGTGCCGGCGCGCTGCTCCAGGTCGGGGCACGCCGGGTAGCCGAAGCTGTAGCGGCAGCCGTGGTACTTCACGTCCAGCACCTCGGACAGCGGCACCGAGCCCATCGACTCCAGGCCGAGCTCCTCGCGGATCCGCGCGTGCCACATCTCGGCCAGCGCCTCGGTCAGCTGCACCGACAGGCCGTGCAGCTCCAGGTAGTCGCGGTAGGCGTTGTCGGCGTAGAGCCGCCCGGTCACCTCCGAGACGTGGGAGCCCATGGTGACCAACTGCAGCGGCAGCACGTCCGGCCCGTGCTCGATGGCCTCGCCGCGATCCCGGAAGAAGTCGGCCAGGCACAGGCGTCGGTCCCGGCGCTGCCGCGGGAACGTGAAGCGGGCGATCTCCGTCATGTCCGCCACGGGCCGCCCGAGCGCGCCGCCCGCCGCGTCCCCGGCAGCGGCCTGGGCCGGATCCAGCACGACCAGGTCGTTCCCGTCGGAGTAGCACGGGAAGTACCCGTACACGACCTTCGGCTCCATGATCGACTCGGCGGCGATCCGGTCCAGCCACATCCGCAGCCGCGGTCTGCCCTCGGCCTCGACCAGCTCCTCGTAGGAAGCGGCCGCGTACGGAGTCTCCTCGGCGCCGCTTCCCGCAGGCGCGCCGCCTTCCCCGCCGGCCGTCGCCCGTCCGCCGCGTCCCGGCTTCAGGCCCCACTGCCCCAGGAACGTCGCGCGTTCGTCGAGGTAGGCGGCGTACTCCGCCAAAGCCACTCCCTTCACCACCCGGGATCCCCAGAACGGCGGGGTGGGTACGGGAAGCCCGCGGGCCACGTCCGAACGCGTCGTGTCGTCCAGACCGGGGCCGGCGTCCTGCGCGTCGCTCGACCGGGCCGCGACCCGCCGCGGCCGCAACGCCGGCAGGGTGTCCTCCAGAGCCAGTTCCCCGGTGCGCGCCGCCGCGACCGCGTCCATCAGCCGCAGCCCCTCGAAGGCGTCCCGCGCATAACGCACCTGCCCTTCGTAGACCTCGGCCAGGTCCACCTCCACGTACGAACGGGTGAGCGCAGCGCCACCCAACAGAATCGGCCAGCGCGTGGCCAGCCCCCGGGAGTTCAGCTCCTCCAGGTTGTCCTTCATGACCACTGTGGATTTCACCAGCAAGCCGGACATCCCGATCGCGTCGACCTCGTGCTCCTTGGCCGCGGCGATGATCTCGTTGATCGGCTGCTTGATGCCGAGGTTCACGACGTCATACCCGTTGTTGCTCAGGATGATGTCGACGAGGTTCTTGCCGATGTCGTGCACGTCGCCCTTGACGGTGGCGAGCAGGATCTTGGCCTTCGCGGCACGGGCCTGCCCGCTCGCGGCCGCGGCCTTTTCGATCTCGGGCTCCAGGTGGGCGACGGCTGCCTTCATCGTCTCGGCCGACTGCAGCACGAACGGCAGCTGCATGCGCCCCGAACCGAACAGCTCACCGACGGTCTTCATGCCGGCCAGCAGGTGGTCGTTGATGATCGCCAGGGGATCCTGCCCGCTGGCCAGGGCCTCGTCGAGGTCGGCCTCCAGCCCGTTGCGCTCACCGTCGATGATCCGCTGGGCCAATCGCTCCTCCAGCGGCAGCGCGGCCAGCGCCGCGGCCCGGGATGCCTTGACCGACGCGGAGTCCACGCCCTCGAAGAGCTCCAGCATCCGCGAAAGCGGGTCGTACACGCACGTGCCGGAGTCGTCGTACCGCCTGCGGTCATAGACCAGGTCGAGCGCCACCTCGAGCTGCTCGGCCGGGATCCGCGCGGTCGGCAGGATCTTCGCCGAGTTCACGATCGCGCTGCTCAGCCCGGCCTTCACGCACTCGTCGAGGAACACCGAGTTGAGCACGACCCGCGCCGCGGGCTTGAGCCCGAAGCTGACGTTGGAGACGCCGAGCGTGGTGGACACGCCCGGGTAGGCCGCCGTGATCGCGCGGATGGCCTCGATCGTCTCGATCGCGTCGCGCCGGGTCTCCTCCTGGCCGGTCGCGATCGGGAACGTCAGGCAGTCGACGATGATGTCCTCGACCGCCATGCCCCACTCACCCGTGAGGGCGTCGATCAGTCGGGAGGCCACGGCCACCTTGTGCTCGGTCGTGCGCGCCTGGCCCTTCTCGTCGATGGTCAGGGCCACCACGGCGGCGCCGTGCTCACGGGCTAGACGCATCATGCGCGTGAAACGGCTGGTCTCCCCCTCGCCGTCCTCGTAGTTGACCGAGTTGATCACCGCGCGTCCGCCGAGCCGCTCCAGCCCCGCCTGGATCACACCCGGCTCCGTGGAGTCCAGCACCAGCGGCAACGTCGAGGCGGTGGCCAGCCGGAAGGCCGCCTCCGACATGTCCGCCACCCCGTCGCGCCCCACGTAGTCGATGCATACGTCGAGCAGGTGCGCCCCGTCGCGGGTCTGGTCGCGGGCGATCGCGACGCAGTCGTCCCAGCGCGCCTCGAGCAGCGCCTCGCGGAATGCCTTGGAGCCGTTGGCGTTCGTCCGCTCGCCGATCGAGAGGTATGACGTGTCCTGGTGCAGCGGCACCGCCGAGTAGAGCGAGCTCACGGACGGCTCCCGGGCGATCGGGCGGGCGGGGACGTCGGCCCCGCCGAGCGCCGCCACGACCGCCGCCAGGTGCTCCGGCGTGGTCCCGCAGCAGCCGCCGACCATCGCGACCCCGTAGTCGTGCACGAACCGCACGTGCGCAGCGGCCAGCTGGTCGGGGGTCAGCGGATAGTACGCCCCGTCCTTCGTCAGCTGCGGCAGCCCCGCGTTGGGGAGCACGCTCAAGGGGATCGGCGAGTATGTCGCCAGGTGCCGGAGGTGCTCGCTCATCTCGTCCGGGCCGGTCGCGCAGTTCAGCCCGATCGCGTCGATCCCCAGGGGCGCGAGGGCGACCAGGGCGGCGCCGATCTCGCTGCCCATCAACATGGTCCCGGTGGTCTCCATCGTGACCTGGGCGATGATCGGCAGATCCTCGCCGGTGTCCGCGAGCGCCCGCCGGGCGCCGACGATGGCCGCCTTGGCCTGGAGCAGGTCCTGACAGGTCTCGATGAGCAGGACGTCGGCGCCGCCGTCGATGAGCCCTGCCGCGCACTGCTGGTAGGCGTCCCGCAACGCGGCGTACGGAGCGTGGCCGAGGCTCGGCAGCTTGGTGCCCGGCCCGATCGAGCCGAGCACGAACCGCGGCTTCTCGGGCGTGCTCCACGCGTCGGCGGATTCGCGGGCCACCGCCGCGCCCGCGCGGGCCAGTTCAAACGTCCGCTCGGGGATGTCGTACTCCCCCAGGTTGCCCAGGTTGGCTCCGAACGTGTTGGTCTCGACCGCGTCGCACCCCACCTGCAGGTAGGCGTCGTGGACCGCGCGCACGATGTCCGGTCGGGTCACGTTGAGAATCTCGTTGCAGCCCTCGTAGCCCTCGAAGTCCTCCAGCGTGGGGTCCTGCGCCTGGAGCATCGTGCCCATCCCGCCGTCGGCCACGATGACGCGGGAACCGAGCAGGGCGCGGAAGGTATCGGAACTGCTACTCACGAGGGCGACCTCTCCAGTCGGGGGACCGCGCCCGCTCGGGCGGGCGCCCCGCGCTTCGGCGCGCATGCGCCCCGGGATCGGCGGTGCGCGGTGCTCACGGGGCCCGGCGCGGCGGGCGGCAGCGCCTCAGGGCGCAACCTCATCGTAGCGAGCAGCATGGGGCGCCCCGACGCAGGTGGCGCGTACCCTGACGTGGTGATCGAACTCGACGACCTGCCGCCGCTGCGCTCCCCGCTGATGCTCGCGGCATTCGAGGGGTGGAACGACGCGGGTGAGGCCGCGTCGGCCGTGATCGCACACCTGGCGGCGGCGTGGGACGCGCAACCGGTCGCGACTATCGATCCGGAGGAGTACTACGACCTGCAGGTCAACCGGCCGCGGATCAGCACGGTCGACGGAACCCGCCGGATCACGTGGCCCAGCACGACCCTACTGGTCGCCACCCCCGAGGAGTTGGACCACGACCTGATCCTCGTGGACGGCATCGAGCCGTCGATGCGCTGGCGCGCCTTCTGCGCCGAGCTGCTGGCCTTTGCGGACTCGGCCGACGCGACCCTGCTCGTGTGCCTCGGCGCGCTGTTGGCGGAGGCGCCGCACACGCGGCCGCTGCCGGTCGGGCTGTCCAGCGCGGATCCCGTGGTGCGGGAGCGGTACGGCGCCGTGCGCAACACCTACGAAGGCCCCACGGGCATCGTCGGAGTCCTGGCCGACGCCGCCTTTCAGCTCGACGTGCCCGCGCTGTCGTGCTGGGCGTCGGTGCCGCACTACGCGGCCGGGACGCACTCCCCCAAGGCGTCGCTCGCCCTGCTGCGTGCGTTGGAGGACCTCTTCTCCTGGACGCTGCCGCACGGCGACCTGGAGGAGCGCGCCCGCGCGTGGGAGCGCGGCGTCGACCAGTTGGCCGAGGGGGATGACGAGATCGCCTCGTACGTGAAGGCGCTGGAGGAGAGTTCGGACGCGGCGGAGCACCCGCAGGCGTCCGGGGACGCGATCGCGCGCGAGTTCGAGCGCTACCTGCGCGGACGCGACGACCCCCGCTGACCGGCGTCGGCCTGACAGGCCGGGACGACTACTCGGCGCGTCGTCGGGTCGCCACCGCGAGGCGCCCGTCGGGAAGGTGCACGGCGCGGAGCATCCGCAGGATCGCGACGGTCGCGAGGATGCACGCCCCCATCTCCAGGGATTCTTCGGCCGCCGAGGCGAGCCGGTAGGCGAGGCCCGCCCCGTCCAGCGTGTGGAAGACGGCCCCGACGGCCTCCATACCGACGGCTCCGGCGCCATAGAGCAGCACTGCGAGCCGCAGGAGTCGCCGGGTCGGGTCGGGGAGGGCGCCCGTCCATCGCCAGGCCAGGACGAGGAGGAGGAGCCCGATCAGACCTCCAGGGAGGAGCCAGGCGAAGCCGGGCAGCGGCGTCGGCAACAGCGCTCCGACGTGGTGGAGGCGCTCGTGGAGTTTCAGGAACTCGTCGAGCGCCATGAGCGTGGTCAGTGCCGCGCAGACGAGCCAGCCGCGTCCCCCGCGTCCGCTCAAGACCGCGACCGCGAGCGCGCTGGCCGTGATCGCCAGGAGCAGGATCGCGTTCCAGGCGGTCGGGACGTTGAACTCTCCCGTCAGGTCGAAAGCGCTGAAGGGGATCTCCGTCACACGGTGCGCCACGAGGGCCAGGGCGAGATCCACGCATACCAACATGCCCGTGACACCTCCGGAGAACCACACCCAGGAGCCGGAGGGGAAGGGGGTCTCGCCGACGCCTGGGCGGGGCATCCGGTCGGCTCGCGGCCCGAGCGACCCGATCTGTCTGCCGGATGCCTCGTGATCCCGGCCGGCCAGCGTCATCGCACGGCCGCTGGATCCGGGAGGGATCGCGAATGCAACTGACAAACAGGTGAACTCATGATGGCCGCCAGCTTAACGACAGCCGTCGCCGGCCGTCAGCGGGCTGCCGCGACTCGACGCGATCGTCTGTGTCGCCGCAGGCCCGCCGCGGGCCTCACCGAAGGCGGACGCCGAGCAGGGAGTCGGCGAGACGGGCCACGAGCGCAGGAGAGTCCGGCTCGCCTCGCTGCTCCGGTCCGGACGGAGACTCCTGCAGGGCCTGAGTGACCCAGGCGTCGATCGCGGCCAGCGCGGCGGGCGTGTCAAGGTCGTCCGCGAGGGCGGCGCGTACGGCGTCCAACGTGTCCTGCGCCGGAGGGCCGGCGTCCCGGGAGGTGGCGGCGCGCCACCGCTCGAGGCGTTCCTTGCCTGTGACCAGGTCGGCGTCGGTCCACTCCCAGTCGGTGCCGTGGTGGTGGTCCAGGAGCGCCAGCCGGATCGCCATCGGGTCCACCCCGTCAGCGCGCAGCGCGCTGACCAGCACGAGGTTGCCGCGGGACTTGCTCATCTTGGCGCCCTCGTAGCCCACCATCGCCTGGTGCACGAACGCGTCCGCGAATGGCCGCCGGTCGGTGAGGGCGCTGGCCTGGACGGCGCTCATCTCGTGGTGGGGGAAGATCAGGTCGGTTCCCCCACCCTGTACGTCGAACCCCATGCCGAGGTATTCCAAGGCGATGGCCGTGCATTCGATGTGCCACCCGGGCCGCCCTTCCCCGAGGTCCGCCGAGGGCCAGGAGGGTTCCCCGGGCCGGGCGGCGCGCCACAGGAGGGGGTCGAAGCGGCTCCGCTTGCCGGCCCGCTGCGGATCGCCGCCGCGGTCGGCGAACACCTCGTCCATCGCCGCGTGGTCCCAGCAGCTGGTCGAGCCGAAGTCGGGTTGCTGGGCCAGGTCCAGGTAGACGTCCTCGCGCGCCCCGTCGCCCGCCGCCTCGTCGTCGGGGAGAGGAAGCCGGTATGCCAGGCCGCGCGCCAGCAGCTCGGACACCTCGGCCTCGATCATCGGCAGCGACTCCACGACCCCGATGTAGTGGTCGGGCGGGATCACCCGCAACGCGGCCATGTCGTCGCGGAAGAGCTGGGTCTCGCGGGCGGCGAGGTCGCGCCAGTCGACCCCGTCGCGCTCGGCCCGGGCGAGGAGGGGGTCATCCACGTCGGTGACGTTCTGCACGTAGACCACGTCGTGCCCCGCATCGCGGAGCGCCCGGTTGAGGACGTCGAAGGTGACGTACGTGGCGGCATGGCCGAGGTGTGTCGCGTCGTACGGGGTGATGCCGCAGACATACATGCGAGCCAGCGGTCCCGGGGTCAGCTGTACGCGCCCCCGCGCCGAATCCACGACCGTGGGAACGGGGCCGGAGCCGGGCAGGTCGGGCAGGTCGGGCAGTTCCCAGGCGATCACGCAGGGCAGCCTACCTGCGGCGAATCGTGCCCCCGAGGCAGCCTGCCGCGGCGCTGCCTAGAGCGGGGGCCAGGGGATCGCGTGCCAATCGGGGGCGGGGCTCGGGAAGATGCCTCCCGCGAGGAGCCGGTCGACGCGCAGGTGCAAGGCGTCGATCTCGGCGGGGGTCAGGTGTGCGCGAAGGCGGGCGGTGAGCCCCCGGACCCCGTGTTCGTCGAGGGCGGCGCGCAGCCGCCGCAGCCGCGCCACGTCCTCGGCCGGGAGGGGGTTCCCCTCCCAGCCCCACAGGATCGTGCGCAGCTTGTCCTGGGCGTGCAGGCTCACGCCGTGGTCGATGCCCCACAGGCTGCCGTCGTCGTCGCGCAGCAGGTGGCAGCCCTTGCGGTCGGTGTTGTTCAGGACGGCGTCCAGTACGGCGATGGACGCCAGCTCGGGCGTGTCGGCGTGGGCGACGACCACCGCGGTCCCGTCGGGCAGCCGCGCCGGCAGCACGGGAAGCCACGTCTGTTCGACGTCGTGGGTGGCGACCACGGCCACGACCCGGGGGTCGGGCGGGGGGCGGGACGCGCGGCGGGCGTCCGGATCCTCGAGGGCGTCGGGATCGAGGGGTATGCCCAGCGGGGGCGGCCCGACCCAGCGCTGCAGCGAGCCGGGTCCGCGGGGCCCGTCGCGGAGCACGGTCGCGGGGACGACCCCCCACCCGCCGGCGCGGTCGATCAGGCAGGCCGCGACCTCACGGTCGGCCAGCGTGCCGTCGGGGAAGTCCCACAAGGGGCGCTCGGCGCGGATCGGCTTGTAGACCGCATAACCGCTGCGCGGCCCCTGTCCCGGAGCCGACTGCCCGAGTCCGGCGACCCTGACGAGCAGGACCCCGTTGGAGGCATCCGCGAGCCTGCCGACCACCGTGACCTCTCCTTGTCGCAGCGCCTCGAAGGCGGCGGCGTCGACGGCGCTCAGCGCGTCCTGCTCCCCCAGCGATGGCTGGGCAGTGCGCTGTCGGCCGCTCTCACGGTCGTTCTGATCGGAAACCATGGACGGCCTGGTCAGCGTCGGTACCCGTTCGCCCGCGGGCAGATGTGTCCACCCGGATCGATGGGTCCCGCGCAGAACGGACAGTGCGGTCGGCCCGCCGAGACCACCTGGCGGCTGCGCCGCGCGAACGCCCGCGCCATGGCTGCCGGCATCGTGACCCGCAGCACCAGCTGGGTGGGGTCGGTGGCGGGGTCCTCGGCCAGCTCGCCGCTCGTGGCCAGCTCTTCGACGTCCGCGATGTCGAACGCGTCGCCGACAGCGTGCATCTCCAGGACCACCTGCTCGGCGGTGCCGTCCCAGCTCAGGCCCATCGTTCCGACCCGGAACTCCTCCTCCAGCGGGGTGTCCAG
>CAKUSI010000138.1 GCA_934678955.1 uncultured Austwickia sp.
TTGCGCTGGTACGTCGCGCCAGGTGCCGCCCGTGGGCGGGAAACGTACGCGTTCGGGCAGGTGGGGGCGTACGGCTGTCGCCCGTGGGCGGGAAGCGTCCGCGTTCGGGCAGGTGGGGGCGTACGGCTGCCGCCCGTGGGCGGGAAACGTCCGCATTTGCGCTGGTACGTCGCGCCGGGTGCTGCCCGTGGGCGGGAAGCGTACGGGTTGGCGCAGGTGTGCCGCGCCCGTTCGTGCCCGTGGGCGGGAAACGTACGCGTTCGGGCAGGTGGAGGCGTACATCTGCCGCCCGTGGGCGGGAAACGTCCGCGTTCGCGCAGGCGGGGCCGTACGGCTGCCGCCCGTGGGCAGGAAACGTCCGCGTTCGGGCAGGCGGGAGCGTACGGCTGCCGCCCGTGGGCGGGAAACGTACGCGCTAGTCCGACCAGCGGAAGCAGCGCACCGCCAGCGCGCCGAGCAGGACGCCCCAGGCGGCCAAGATCGCCAACGGGTCGAGCGCTACGGCGTGGTCCAGGAACGCCGCCCGCATCCCGTCGCCCAGCGCCCCCGGCGGGAGCAGCGACACCATCCGGTGCCACGGCTCCGGGTAGTGCGCCTCGCTGAACAGCATTCCGCCCGCGCCCGCCATCAGCACCCACAGCAGGTTCGCCAACGCCAGTACGGCCTCCGCGCGCAACGTCCCGGCGAACAACAGCGCCAGCGCCACGAACGTCGCGCTCCCGACCAGCCAGAACAGCACGAAGCCCGGCATCGCGCCCGCCGAGGGCTGCCAGCCCAGCGCGAGCGCCGCCACGGCCAGCACCGCGAACTGCAGCACCTGCACGACCAACACCGCCAGGCAACGGCCGGCCACGAAGCCGGCCCGCCCCAGGGGGGTGGTCCCGAGCAGCCGGAGCACCCCGTACCGCCGATCGAATCCCGTCCCGATCGCCTGCCCCGTGAACGCCGACGACAGGATCGCCAGCGCCAGCACCCCGGGCAGGGCGAACTCCACCCGGGAGGCCCCGCCGACGTCGGGGAAGGGCGCCAGGGTGATCCCCACCAGGGCGATCACCGGCAGGACGATCGAGACCAGCAGCTGTTCCCCGTTGCGCAGGATGGTCGCCGCGTCGAAGCCGGCCTGCCGGAGGATTCGCCGCAGCGGGGGAGCCGGCCGCGGCACCGGCGCGAGGGTCGCGGGCGATCCGGAGGCTTCGGCGTGCGTGCTCATCGGACCACCCTTCCGGTCAGCTCGAAGTACACCTCGGCCAGCGGCCGATCGCCGCAGACTTCCGCGGGACTCCCGGAGGCCACGACACGCCCCACGTCGACCACGGCGATCCGGTCGGCCAGTTCCTGGGCCTCCTCGAACGAGTGGGTCGTCACCACGACGCACGCCCCCCGCTCCCGCTCCGCGCGGATCAGGTCATAGACGTCGAGCCGGGCGTGCGGGTCCAGCCCCGCCGTCGGCTCGTCCAGGAACAGGACGTCAGGATCCCCGATCAGCGCCGCGGCGAGCGCCACCCGCTGCTTCTGCCCGCCCGACAGGCGCCGTACGGTCGTCCCCGCAAAACCGTCGATGCGCAGTCGGCGAGCCAGCGCCTCCACGTCCCGGGGGGACTCGTACATCCCCGCCAGGTGGCGCAGGACCCGCAGCGGCTTGGCCCCGTTGGGCAGCCCCCCGTCCTGCAGCATCACCCCGACCCGCGCGCGGTGGGCGGCGTCGGCACCCCACGGGTCCCGCCCGAGCACCCGGGCGGCCCCGGAATCCGGTCGTTGCAGCCCCTCGAGGCATTCCATGGCCGTCGTCTTGCCCGCCCCGTTGGGCCCGAGGACGGCGGTGACCTGACCCGGGTGGGCCTCGAACGTGAAGCTATCGAGGGCCCGTACGGCGCCGAAGTGCCTCGTCAGGTCCGTCGCGGCGAGGGCGGGGGAGGGGGGCATAGAAGTGAGGGTACGACGGCAGGGGGCGCCCCACGCTCGGGGCGCCCCCTGCCGGGGAGCTCGGCCTACCGGCCCCGTGAAGGGCCGTAAGCCGCGAACTCACTCCGCGTCGAGGTCCTGCTCGATCAGGCCGGCGATCTCCTCGAGAGCGGCGGCGTCGTCGGAGGTCACCGTGACGCGGGCCCCCTTCTCGGCGCCGAGGGTCATGATCATGAGCGCCGATGCGGCGTCGACGCCCTCGTCGTCGTCCCCGCCTTCGACGGTGAGCAGGATCTCCTCGTCGTACTTCTCCGCGGCCTCCGCGATGATCGCGGCGGGGCGGGCGTGCAGGCCGACGGCGGAGCCGACGACCACGGTCTTGCTGGCCATGAGTGGTGCCTTTCTGTGCGGTGGGCGTGAGTTGAGGTGGTGCCTGAGTTGGCGTGGTTCCTGAATTGCGGTGGAGCCTGAATGGTGAGCTGCCGGCCGCATCGGGTCGCGACATGCCGCGTCGGGTCGCGACATGCCGCGTCGGGTCGCGACATGGCAGGCGGCGAGGGACCCGGTCAGGCGGCGACGGCTGCCGACTCGTCGCTGGCGGCAGGAACCTGCGGCCCCCGGGCTGCGGACTTGGCGATTAGGACGGCTGCGCAGGCGACGGCCATCCCGGCCAGGATCGCGACCACGAACGCCCAGGGCTTGTTCATCGCGAACGCCACGAAGATACCGCCGTGCGGGGCCATGACCTGGCTGTCGAGCGCCATCGAGAGCGCGCCGGTCACGGCGCCACCGGCCATCATCGAGGGGATGACCCGCAGCGGGTCGGCCGCGGCGAACGGGATCGCTCCCTCGGAGATGAACGAGGCGCCCAGCAGCCAGCCGGCGTTGCCGTTCTCGCGCTCGGCCTCCGTGAACAGCGAGGGCCGGACGCGGGTCGCCAGGGCCAACGCGAGCGGGGGCACCATGCCGGCCGCCATGACCGCGGCCATGATGCGCATGCTGGCCGGGTTGCTGACGGCGAGGCCGGCGGCGGCGAAGGAGTACGCGGCCTTGTTCACCGGGCCGCCGAGGTCGAAGCACATCATCAGACCCAGGATGACGCCGAGCAGCACCACGGAGCTGCCGGTCATCCCACCGAGCCAGCTCTCCAGGCCGGTCGAGAGGGACTTCAGCGGCAGACCGAAGATGATCAGCAGGCCGCCGGCGACCAGGGAGGCGAGCAGGGGGATGATCACGACCGGCATGAGCCCGGCCAGCCAGCGCGGCACCCGGAAGGACACGATCCAGGCCGCCACGACGCCGGCCACGAGGCCGCCGAGCAAGCCGCCGATGAACCCGGCGCCGACCAGCACGGCGACCGCGCCGGCGGTGAAGCCGGGCACGATGCCGGGGCGGTCAGCGATGCCGAACGCGATGTAACCCGCAAGAGCCGGCACGAGGAACGCGAACGCGGCCGCGCCGAGCTGGTGCAGGAGGGAGCCGAAGTAGACGAGCAGCGGCGCGCGGTCGCCGTAGGCGTCCGGCAGGTTCCACAGGCTGTGGTTGACGACCGTGTCCTGCGAGACGTCGACGATCTGGTAGCCGCCGACCAAGAACGCCAGCGCGATCAGCAGACCGCCGGCGGCGACGAACGGCACCATGTATGACACGCCGGTGAGCAGCGCCTGCTTGAGGCGCGACCCGACGCCCAGGCCACCGCCCGAGGCGGCCGAGGCCGAGGAGTCGGCGCGGCCGGGCCCGCCGGCGGCGAGGCGCCGCCCGTGGGGATCGTCGGCGATCGCCAGCACCTCGGTGAGCATCGCCGCGCCTTCGCCGATCGGGCGCTTCACGCTGCTCTCGAGCACCGGCATCCCCGCAAACCGCTCGCGGCCCTTGACGCCCACATCGGTGGCGAAGATCACCGCGTCGGCCGAGGAGATCTGCTCGGGCGTGAACGGCGTGGTGCCCGCGGAGCCCTGCGTCTCGACGATCACGTCGACGCCCATCTCCTTGCCGGCGTCGACCAGGGCGTCCGCCGCCATGTAGGTGTGGGCGATGCCGGTCGGGCACGCGGTGATCGCCAGGACGCGGCGACTGCCCGCGGGGGCCTGCGTGGGGGCGTCCGCGGCCGCGCCGGCGGGCGGGCCCAGGGGAGCGGCGCTCCCCTCCGCCTCTGTGGGGCCGGGCGCACCGGCGCCGCCTGCAGCAGCGGTGGCCGAGTCGGCCGTCGGCTTCGGCGCCGGCTCCAGCACGCCGTTCAGCAGTTCGACGACCTCGTCCTCGCTGCCCGCGCCTCGCAGCGCGGCCAGGAAGTCCTTCTTGACCAGCGCGCGGGCGAGCTTGGCCAGCAGCTTCATGTGGTCGGCGCCGCCGTCCTCCGCGGCCGCGATCAGGAAGACGAGGTCGGCGGGGCCGTCCTTCGCGCCGAAGTCGACGGGCTCGGCCAGCCGCGCGAAGGCGATCGAGCCGGTCGACACGGCGGCGGAACGGCAGTGCGGGATCGCGAACCCGCCCGGCAGGCCGGTCGCGGACTTGCCTTCGCGGGCGAGGGCGTCGGCGGCGAGTCCCTCGGCCTGCGCGCGCCCCGCGTCGGCGACCACGCCGGCGAGCGAGCGGATCACCTCCTCTTTGGTCGCGCCGAGCGTGGCGTCGAGGCGGACCAGGTCGCGCGCGACGAGGGGGATCTGTCCCGGAGTAGGTGGAGTGGACATGAGGTTCCTTCCCGAACCGTCAGGGTGGGTGAGTGGCGGGTGGTCAGACCTCGACGGGGGAGATGGTCACCCCGTCGAGGTCGATCTGGGACGGGGAGGGCAGCGCGCTCCCCGCGAGTGACGCGGCCGCGGATCCATACGCGACGGCCCGTCGGAGGCGACCCGGGGCGTCCTCGCCCGCGACGTCCGCAATGAGGTACCCGGACACCGACGAGTCGCCGGCCCCGACCGTGCTGCGGGGGGTGATCGGCGGGGGCGTGGCGTGCCAGGCGCCGTCGCCATCAACGAGGACGGCACCCGCCGCCCCGAGGGTGGCCAGCACCGATCGGATGCCGGCGTCCACGAGGGTGCGGGCGGCCTTCACGACCGGTACGAGGTCGCCGAGGGCGGCGCGTTCCTCCATCTCCTCGCCGTCCGCGCCGGAGAGCTGGGCGAGTTCCTCGGAGTTCGGCTTGAGCAGGTCGGGGGCGGCGTCGGGCAGGGCCCTGGCCAGCTCCCGCAGCGGGTCGTCCGAGGTGTCCACCGCGATCCTGCAGCCGAAGGGACGCAGGGTGCGCACCAGGGTGGCGTACCAGTCGGCGGGCGCGCCCGGCGGCAGCGAGCCCGACAGGACCACCCAGTCCGCGCGGCGCGCGGCGATGACCAGCGCCGCCTGCAGGACCGTGAGGTCGTCGACCCCGAGCCCCGCCCCCGACTCGTTGAGCTTGGTCGTGGTGCCGTCGGCCTCGGTGAGGGTCAGGTTGGTCCGCACGGGGTGGGCCACGTCGACCGAGGAGACCGGCACGCCGCGCTCCTCGAGCAGGGACAGGATCGGGTCGCGGGGGCGGGCAGGGAGCACAGCCAGCACGTCCTGACCCGCGAGCCGCAGGGCCCGCGCGACGTTGACGCCCTTGCCGCCCGGCTCGACGGTCACCTCGGTGAGTCGGTGCAGGCTGCCCCGCCGCAGCGGGGCTCCGAGCCCCGCGGTCCGGTCCAGGGAGGGGTTGGCGGTGAATGTGACGATCATGCGATCACGACCTCGATTCCTTCCGAGCTGAAGAGATTGACGTCCTCGTCCGCGATCCCCGAGTCGGTGACCAGGAGGTCCACCTCGCCGAGGGCCGCAAACGTGCGCAGGTGTTCGGTGCCGACCTTGGAGGAGTCCGCGAGGACGATGACCCGGCGCGCCGCCCGGACCATGGCGGCCTTGACCGCCGCCTCCTCCGGGTGCGGGGTGGAGCAGCCGTGACCGAGCGTGATCCCGTTGGTCCCCAGCACCGCGACATCCACGCGAAGCTGCTCCACGGCCCGGACCGCCTCGAAGCCCACGGTCGCCATCGTGAGAGAACGGACGCGGCCACCGATGATGTGGACCTTTCCGGGCAGCTTCGTGCGCACCGTGGCGGCGATCGGCAGCGAGTTCGTGATGACGACCAGATCCGGGTCCGCGGGCATCGCCGTCGCCAGGGCGCCGACCGTGCTTCCGGCGTCGAGCAGCAGCGTCGCGCCGTTGCCGCGGGGCAGATGCGGCAGGGCGGCGCGGGCGATGCGCTTCTTCTCCTCGGCCCGGGTCACCTCCCGGTCGGACAGCCCGTGCTCGGCGAAGTCGAGCGCATCGGCCGGGATCGCGCCGCCGTGGACCCGCCGGACCAGGCCGTGCCCTTCCAGGACGCCCAGGTCCCGCCGGATCGTCTCCGCCGTCACCCCGAATTCCGCGGCGGCCTCGACGACCACCACGCGGCCTCTCGTCTGGGCCGCGTCGAGCAGCGCCTGCTGGCGCTCTTCCGCGTACATGGCCTCGTTGCCTCCTGCCGGATCGGAGTGGCGATCCCGCCCACCCTCAGAAGCGGATGTCTGTATGTATCCGTTTATATCTGAATCTGTGGACTTTGACAACCGTTCACGCTAAAGTCACTGAAACGGGCTCACTCGGGCACGTCACCGACGACGATCAGGAGGCCACAGATGTCCCCCGCACCACTGCACGAGATGGCGGCAACCCCCGCCGACCGGACCTACAGCGGCACCGGCGTGGTGCCCGGCATCGCCTATGCGCCCGCCGCCTGGAAGCAGGCCCATCCCGAGGTCACACCCAGCACGGTGGTTCTCCCGGAGGAGGCGCGCGCCGTCGAAGCGGAACGACTGACTGCCGCCGCGGACGCAGTGGCCGATCGACTGGACGCCCGGTCCCGCCTCGCCACCGGCGTGGCCTCCGAGGTGCTCGCCGCGACCGCCACGCTCGCTCGAGACCGCGGCTGGCGCCGCGCGGCGAGCAAGCAGGTGGCCGCGGGCACGGTGGCCCCTGATGCGGTGATCGCGGCGATCGCCCAGTTCGTGGTGAAGTTCGAGAAGCTCGGCGGCCTGATGGCAGAGCGCACCACCGACCTGAAGGACATCCGCGACCGCGTGGTCTCGGAGCTGCTCGGATTGCCGGAGCCCGGCGTGCCCACCCCGGACCACCCCGTGGTGCTCTTCGCGGACGACCTGGCCCCCGCGGACACCGCGGGGCTCGACCCCACCTTGATCACCGCGCTGGTGACCTCGCTCGGTGGCCCCACCAGCCACACCTCGATCATCGCTCGGCAGCTGAGCATCCCGTGCATCGTGGCCGCTCACGGCATCGAGGCGATCCCAGCGGGGTCGCCCGTCCTCGTCGACGGCACGGCAGGCACGATCCGCCTCGACGTCGCGGACGCCGAGGCGACCGCACTGGTCGAGGCCGACCAGGCCCGCCGGGAGGCGATCAAGTCCTGGCGCGGCCCCGCGCGCACCCGCGACGGGCACGACGTGGAACTGCTCGCCAACGTCCAGGACGGAGCGGGCGCCCGGGCGGCCACCGGCTCCCAGGCCCAGGGCGTCGGCCTGTTCCGGACCGAGCTGTGCTTCCTGGGCGCCGACACCGAGCCGAGCGTGAGCGAGCAGGCGGACATCTACGGCGAGGTGCTGCGCGCCTACGAGGGCCGCAAGGTGGTGATCCGCACCCTCGACGCCGGCTCGGACAAGCCGCTGGCGTTCGCCACCTTGCCCGATGAGGAGAACCCCGCGCTGGGCGTCCGCGGGCTGCGGATCGCCGCCGACGACGAGGGCATCCTGACCCGCCAACTCGACGCGATCGCGCAGGCGGCCTCCCAGCGGGAGGGCAACACCTGGGTGATGGCACCCATGGTGTCGACCGTCGGGGAGGCTGCCCACTTCGCGGCGCTCTGCCGGGAGCGGGGGATCTCCCCCGGGATCATGGTGGAGGTGCCCGCCGTGGCGCTGCTGGCCGAGAAGTTCCTGCCGCACGTCGATTTCATGTCCATCGGCACCAACGACCTGACGCAATACACGATGGCGGCGGACCGCATGTCTCCCCACCTGGCCGAGCTCACCGATCCGTGGCAGCCCGCCGTGCTCCGTCTGATCGCGGGTACGGCGGCGGCGGGGCGCGCTGCCGGCAAGCCGGTCGGCGTATGCGGCGAGGCGGCCGCGGGTCCGCTGCTGGCCTGCGTGCTGGTGGGATTCGGTGTGACGAGCCTGTCCATGGCGTCCTCGGCGATCGCCACGGTCGGGCTGCAGCTGGGCGAGGTGACGCTCGACCAGTGTCGGGAGGCCGCTGCGGCGGCTCTCGAGGCGCCCGACGCCGCGTCGGCGCGCCAGGCGGCCACTCGAGTTCTGCAGCGGGGCTGAGCCCCGGGAGGGCGGTCGCCGCAGAGGGGGTGGGGCGTGGCCTGGCCGCGCCCCACCCGTGTGCGCGCACGTGACACAGGTACATTCGCGAGAGGTCACGTCGGGACGATCGGAGGCTGCGGCGCGCGCGAGAGGCGGCGTCAGGCCACGACCCTCGCGATGCCTCGGGCGAGATGTCGGGGTGATCCGCCGTTCGCCGAGCGCGCCGCGCCCCAGGTCCGCTAGATTCGTCCGCGCGACGCGCTGGACGCACGTCCCGTAGAACGGACCTTGCGTCGACCGTGGCCGGCGAATTAGGTAAGGTGTCCGTTGTGTTAATCCAAACGGGCACGTCGGGGCACCCCCGCGCCGCAGATGCGCGGCCCGTGGACCCCGATTCGGCTTCCCCCCGGGAGGTGGACGCCGGCACCCGCGACCGCATCCTGCGCAGCATTCTGCAGCGCGGTCCCGTCAGCGCCGCCCAGCTCGCCACGGAGCTCGGCATCACCAGTACCGCCGTCCGGCGTCACCTCGACGCGCTCACGGAGGCCGGGGACATCCGTACCGCGCCGTCCGCCGCCGGCCCCCGCGGACGCGGCCGACCCGCGCGCTCGTTCGTCGCCACCAGCGCGGCCCACCACCGGCTCGCGAGCGAATACGACGAGGTCGCCACCGATGCTCTCCGGTTCCTGGCCGAGCAGGTCGGCCCGGACGCGGTCGCCGCGTTCGCCAAGCGTCGGGTCGCCTCCTTGGAGGAGCGGTACGGGGAGGTCGTCCGGGCCGCCGGTCCTGACGTCCGGGACCGGGCCCAGGCCCTCGCCGATGCCCTCGCCAGGGACGGGTTCGCCGCCACCGCGCGGCCCCTGCTGCCGCTGGTCGAGGGAAGTGGAGCCGAGGGCGTCCAGCTCTGCCAGGGGCACTGCCCCGTGCACGAGGTGGCCCGTGAGTTCCCCGAGTTCTGCGAGGCCGAGACCGACGCCTTCGCCCGCCTGCTGGGCGTGCACGTGCAGCGGCTGGCGACCCTGGCGGGCGGCGGCCACGTGTGCACGACCTACGTGCCGCCCGCGGTCGTGGCGACCGTCGCGGCCGCCGGTGCCCCCGATGTCGCAGACACCGACACTCCATCCGAAGGCGGCAGCTCGCCTCCCGGCCTTCCTTCCCCGCACCCCGCCACACGCACGTACCCCACTGCACCCTGACGAAAGGACCGCGCGATGAGCACCAACGTCGAGCAGCTCAACCCGGGCCTGAAGG
>CAKUSI010000139.1 GCA_934678955.1 uncultured Austwickia sp.
GCCAGTTGCCGCCCACGGGCGGGAGACGTACGCGACATGCCTGGCGGGCCGGGCCAGTTGCCGCCCACGGGCGGGAGACGTACGCGACATGCCTGGCGGGCCGGGCCAGTTGCCGCCCACGGGCGGGAGGTGGCCGTGGGGACCTGCGTGGATGCGTACGGATGCCGCCCACGGGCGGGAGACGTACGGGCTTGAGCTGGTACCGCCTGGGCTACGCCCTTGCGTGCGGTGGCGCCTGGGTGGTCGGGGAAGAGACCGCCGACGTCGTCAGGACGGTGTGCACGCCGGGCAGGTGCTCGGCGATCTCTCTCCCGAGCTTCCACGCGGTCAGGTCGTCGGCCTGGTTCAGCACCACGAGGGTGCGGTCCGGGAGCCAAGCGGCCAGCTTCTCGTTGTCCAGGTAACCCGCCTGGATGAGGCGCGCCACCAGCGTCACGTCGATCGTGTCGGTCGGCTGCAGCTCGGCGCCCACGGCCTGCGGGGCCAGCTCGGCGCGGCAGCACGCTTCCCCCAGCGGGCGCCCGAGGCTCGTCAGGCCGGTCACCACCAGGAGCAGGTCGGTCTCCGGCGGTACGACCGGCTCGTACTCACCGGGCACCTTGATCGGCAGCCGACGGGACCCGTCGGCCTCGATGATCAGGACGTCGCAGGTGCTCCGCAGGGCCGCGAGCCCGTCGGGTCCGAAGCCGCCGAACTTCTCGCCCCCGACCGGCTCCCCGGCCACCACCACTCCACCGAACTGGAGGGACGCCAGCCGGCCCAGCGCCTCCACCACGTCCGTGATCAGCGCAAGCTCGAGCGACATCTTGGTCGTGGTGGTGATCACGACCCGAAGTCGGCGGGAGGCCAGCTCGTCGGCCAGCGCGTGCGCGATGCTCGTCTTCCCGCCGGCGCCGACCAGGGCGACCACGAACGCGGGACCATCGGAACCCCTCAGTGCCCGGGCGGCGAGAGCCGCGTCGAGGCCGAAAGCCTCCACCAGCGGGCGCCCTGGGACGGCGCGTGCTTCAGAATCCCTCCACGCGGTGGTAGGCGCGGTCATCGCCATAGCGGTACACCTCCTGGTGGGCCACGTCCGCCGCCGCGAGGAAGTCGGCGAGACCCGGAGCGTCGGGTGGGGTCTTCCAGGCGAGCCCGCAGCCGGCCGAGATGGCGGCGGGCAGCGGGACGATCCGGCCCGGCAGCACGGCCGACCGCGCGGCGTCCTCGAACGCGAACGCCTCGTGCGTGCCGGAGAACGTGACCACCCAGGCAGAGGCCTCCATCGTCCTCACCCGCCCCCGTGGATGCGATCAAGGGCAGCGAGCGTGGCATCGATGTCCTCGGGCGTCGTGTCGTGGCCGGGGCTGAACCGGACCATCCCCACGGTTTGCGTCCCCAGCTTCTGGTGCAGCAGCGGCGCGCAATGGAAGCCGCCGCGGACGGCGATCTCGTCGATCTCCCAGAGGCGCCCCGCGACCACCTCGGAATCCATGACCGATCCCGCGGCGTCCAACACGTTGCCGGCCACAATCGGCAGGCGCCACGCGCTGCGCTCGATGGTCGGGGACCAGAACCAGCCGCGCTCCTCCAGCCCCGCCCGCAGCTGACGTGCCCGATCCATCGCCGCCTGCCACATCGTCGTGGGTCCATCGGCACCGCCCGCGTCCAGCACCACCTGGAGACCGGCGCCCAAACCGGCGATCCCGGGGCCGTTGAGGGTCCCGGCCTCCAGAGCCTCCGGGAGGCGCGCGGGCATGGTGCGGCTGAACGTGTCGAACCCGGTGCCGCCCATCAGCACCGGTTCCGGCTGGACGTCGGCGGCCAGGATCAACAGGCCGGTTCCCTGCGGCCCGAGCAGCGACTTGTGCCCGGCGCAGCACACCGCCGCGTACCCGTCAGCCATGGTGATCGGGAGCAGCCCCGCGGTCTGGGCCGCGTCCACCACGAGACGGACGCCCCGGTCGCGGCAGACTGCCGCGATGTCCTCGACGGGCTGGACGGTGCCGAGCACGTTCGATCCGTGCGTCATGACGACCGCTGCGGTCTGCGGGCGCAGGTGGCTTGCCACGAGGTCGGCGTCGACCGCGCCGTCTCTCGCGGGGATGACCGTCAGCTCCACCCCGCGGAGCGTGGCCGCGTAGAGGGGGCGCAGGACGGAGTTGTGCTCCAGGTCCGTGCACAGTACGTGGTCTCCGGGCCGCAGGAGTCCGGTGATGGCGAGGTTCAGCGCGCCGGACGCATTGGGCGTGAAGATCACTCGCTCGGGCCCCACCGCGTGGAAGAGCCGGGCCGCCCGCGACCGGGTCGCGAAGAGCGACCGACCCGCGTCGAGACTCGCGCCGTGCCCGCCCCGGCCGGAGTTGCCGGAGTGCAGCATCGCGTCCTGGAGAGCCGCCAGCACCTCCGGCGGCTTGCGCACCGTGGTTGCGCTGTTGTCGAGGTAGATCATGGGCCTCAGGCCCCGGCGGCGGCCGAGGCCACGTCCCGTCCACGCCCGGGGCCCCAGAGCCCCTGGCGAGTGAGCCCGAGCAGCACGGCGTCGAGCGCGCCACCGCCGACCGCGCGGGACTTGTCGGAGATCGTGTCGCAACAGTCGACCATCTCCAACCGCGGGTCCACGTCCGCGATCTTGAATCGCTCCGGCACCTCGAAGCCGTCCGGAATCATGCCCCGGATGACGCCCGCGATCGTGGACTTCACCTCGGTACGGCCCTGCGGCCCGGCGATGACACAGATCGTTTCGCTCTCGTCGACGACGTCGCCGATGCCGCGCAGCACCTCTACGACGCCTGCTGCGGGGGAGTGCAGGACGCGCTCCTCGGCGCGACCCGCGATGAGGCCGGGGACGCCGGTGTTGGGCAGGGCCGCGCCGGTGAGCAGCACCTGACCGAGGAAGTGACCGCGCATCGTCTCCACAACCAGGTGGACGTCCTCGCCGGCGGTGAAGCCGGGGCCGCAGCCGACCGTAACCGGCGCCATGCCCATGTGTGTCCCGCAATTACGTTTGGCGAGAATGGCGTCGACGAGCGCGATCGGGCGCAGCGTGGTCAGAGACCGGGCCTCCGGGTCGGCCAGCACGGCGACCGGGAAGCCATCCGCGTCCCACGACTCGAAGAGCTCCACCGCCTGATCCGGCGTGTCCACGCGGACACCCGTGAGGTCCTCGACGGACCAACGCCCCTCGTGGATGGCGGGGCACAAGGCTGCCTTCCAGCGGATCGCCATCGGGTTCGGCACTTCCAAGGCGACTACGTCGAAACCGGCATGAGCCAGCTTCTGGATCGCACCCGTCGCGATGTCGCCCGCACCGCGGACGACGACCAGGTGGGGGCTGTAGTCGCCTGCCATTGTCACGATGCGCTCCCTCGGGGTCCGCCGACTCGGATCCACGTCTGGTCCTCAGGTCCTGACGAGCAGTGTGGTGATCAAGCCTTGGTGTTCAAGCCAGGTGTCCGGGCCCGGTGTTCAAGGCTGGTGTTCAAGACTGGTGTTCTGGCCTTGGGGTTCAGGGCTTGATGATCACGTCGGCGGCCATCTGCTTCTCGACGATCACGTACATGTTGGTGATCGACCCGACCTGCAGCTGCTCGGTCAGGCCGTAGTGGTTCAGGCACGCCCCGCAGCTCATGACCTCGACGCCCTCGGCTTCCAGCGCGCGCAGGTCGTCCAGGCAGGGCGAGCCCTCGGTGGTCATGCGTACGCCGGCGTTGTAGAAGAGGATCGTCTCCGGCAGCGTGTCCTGCTCGGAAAGCGCGTAAAGGAACCCGCTGAGCAGCGTGCGCCCGAGCCGCTCATCCCCCTCGCCCATCGTGTCCGACGACACCACGACGATCCGGCGGGCAGCGCCAGGCGCTCCCGACGCCGGGCTCGCCTCCGGAGCCGCTTCTGGTGCCACCCCACTGGTGCCCTTGGTGATCGTGACGTGGTAGTCCCCGGGGTTCTGCTCGCCCTTGGCCAGCACGTGGCCCTTCTGCGTCGCGAACTTGGCCAGGTTGTCTACCGCGGTCTCGTTGTCGACGATGACCTGCAACTCCTCGCCGACGCCGAGCGCGCCCAGCCTTTTCTTGGTCTCGATGACGGGAAGTGGGCAGACCTTGCCGGTCATGTCGAGGGTCTCCACGTGCGCTCCTTCATCGACGGGGTCGTCGTTCGATCCGTGTTCGATCCTTGTTCGATTCGTGTTCGGTCCTTGTTCGATCTGTGCCTTGCCACGGTCTGAAGTTGTTGGCCCGGTGCCTGGCGGCTAGTGGCCAGCGGCCAGAGGCAGCGGGAAGACCCTCGGTGGACGGGTCGCGATGAGCGGTCAGCGCACCACGATGGAAGGTTGGTCTCCCTCGCGGGTGCCGATCGAGCCGATGATCGCTGCACCCAAGCCTAGGCCGGAGCGTGCGCGGGCGCTCTGCAGCTCGCCGACGTAGCGCTGCGCCTGGGCGTGCGGGAGCGCCACCAGCAGCCCCCCCGACGTCTGGGGGTCGAACAGCAACTCCTCCACCCCGAACGGGACGCCGTCGAAGCGGATCCGCTCGCCCGCGTGAGCGCGATTACGCTGCGCGGCAGCCGTGAGATAGAAGTCGTCGGCCAAGCGCGCCGCGCCCGGCAGTTGGGGGATCGAGATCGACTCCAGCGTTACCGCACGGTCAGTGCCGACCATCTCCAGGACGTGCCCGGCGAGGCCGAACCCGGTGACGTCGGTGGCCGCGTGCACGTCGAGGTCCGCGAGCAGCTCGCTGGCCTCCTTGTTGAGCGCGGCCATCGACTCCAGCGCCATCGCGTAGCCCTTCGTCGACGCGGCGTCCACCCGGTGCGCGGCGCATACGATGCCGGTGCCGAGCGGCTTGGTCAGGACGAGCGCGTCACCGGGACGGCCCGTGTCGTTGCGCCAGATCCGGCGCGGGTCGACGATGCCGCCCACCGACATCCCGTACTTGATCCCCTTGTCCACGATCGAGTGCCCGCCGGCGAGGCTGGCGCCGGCCTCCTGAACCTTCTCCGCGCCGCCGGACATGATGGCCCCGAGCAGGTTGAGGTCCTCATCCTCGGGGAAGCAGACGATGTTGAGCGCGGTGCGTACGACCCCGCCCATCGCCCACACATCGGACATGGCGTTGCTGGCGGCGATCTGCCCGAAGGCGTATGGGTCCTCCACCACCGGCGGGAAGAAGTCGAGCGTGTGCACGAGGGCGAGCTCGTCGGTGATTCGCAGGACCGCGGCGTCGTCGGCGCTGTCGTAGCCGACGAGCAGATCCGGATCCGGATGTGCCGGCGCGGGGAGTCGGGAGAGCACGCGGGACAGGACAGCCGGGCCGAGCTTGGCGGTGCATCCCCCGCCGGAGCAGAACAGGACCGGCTCGCCACTCCACCCCGTGGCGACGGGCGACGGGCTGTCGGTGCTGCCGTCGGTCATGTGACCTCTTCCTGGGAGTCCGGTCACGCGCACGCGCGCGATGAGACGTGAGTATGCGCCGAGAGGCGCGAGTCACGCAGACGGGCGGGGCCACACGCAGGGCCACGCGTGGAGGGGGCACTTGGGTGGGTGCCAAGCGGCCCCCGCGCTTGTTCGAAGCGCGGGGGCCTCCAGTGGTCTCAGTGAGCCTCAGTGAGCCTTGACCGGCTTCGGCTTGCGGTAGAACGTGTTCTCCAGCGGAAGCTTCGTACGGAAGTCTCCGTCCTTCTTGAAGTACGCGTTCTGCATCGCCGGGGCCGCCAGGCAGCAGGTGATCTCGCCGACGCCCTTGGCGCCGTACGAACGCTCCTCCACGTGCCGGTCCACGAAGATGCTCTTGATCGTGGGCATCTGGTTGGCCTTGATGATGCCCAGCTGAGCCAGCTTCACCTGCGGGACCCCGTCCTTGTAGGGGAAGTCCTCGGTGACGCCGTAGCCGATGCCCATCGCGATCCCGCCGACGACCTGCCCGCGGCAGGTGACCGGGTTGATCACGCGGCCCGCGTCGGTGGCGGCGACGGCGTGAATCATCTCGCCGTCCTTGTTGATGACGAAGATCTGCGTGGCGTAGCCGTAGGAGATGTGGCTGACCGGGTGCTTCTTGTCCGAGGTGATCGGGTCGGTCTTGTAGTCGAACTCGCCCTTGTAGATCTTGCCCTCGAGGTCGGCCAGCGTCTTGCCCGAGTCCAGGTCGGCCGCGAGCATCAGACCCGCCAGCCGGGCTGCCTCGCCGGTGAACGTCGTCTGGCGCGAGGCCGTCGTCGTGCCGGCGTCGGGGGAGAAGCTCGTGTCCGGCCGGTCCACGACGACCTGGTCGCGGGTCAGCCCCGCGGCGTCGCCGACGATCTGCATGAGGACGGTCGTGAGTCCCTGGCCGATGCCTGCGGCAGAGCTGCGGATGTGGGCCTTGCCGTCGATGATCTCGACGTTGCAGCGACCCGGGTCCGGCAGACCGACGCCGACGCCGGCGTTCTTCATCGCCGACGCGATGCCGACGTAAACCTCCGGGTCGGCCTCGTACTTCTCGAAGTCCTCCTTGACCGCCTCGAGCGTCTCCAGCATGCCGGTGCTCTCGTCGGCGATCTGGCCGTTCGGCAGGGACTTGCCGGGCCGGATGGCGTTGCGGTAGCGAATCTCCCAGCCGGACAACCCCATCTGATCCGCCAGGTCGTTGACGAGGCACTCGATCACGTGGGCGGACTGGGTCACGCCGAAGCCGCGGAACGCGCCGGCCGGCGGGTTGTTCGTGTAGACCGCGTCGCCGATGACCTCCATGTTCTCGTACGCGTACGGGCCGCCCGCGTGGGTGCACGCGCGTTGCAGGACGGGCCCGCCGAGCGAGGCGTAGGCGCCGGTGTCGGAGATGATCCGGGCGCGCATGGCCTGGAAGATGCCGTTTTCGTCGGCGCCGAGCCGCATGTGGATCTTCATCGCGTGGCGCTTCGGGTGGTAGTTGAAGCTCTCCTGGCGCGTGAAGAGGACCTTGACCGGCCGCTGCGTCAGGAACGCGCAGAGCGCGGCCTGGTGCTGGACCGACATGTCCTCCTTGCCGCCGAAGCCGCCGCCGACCAGGGCGGACCGGATCCGGACCTTCTCCATCGGCAGGCCCAGGTACTCCGAGACCTCGTGGTACTCGTCGTAGATGCCCTGACCGCCGGAGATCACGAAGATGCCGTCGCCGTCGGGCACGCCGATCGCGGCCTCGGTCTCCATGAACGCGTGCTCCTGCGGCGGCAGGTCGAACGACGCCTCCGCGAAGTACTTGCTGCGCTCGAAGCCCTCGTCGACGTTGCCGCGTCGGATCTCCTCGTGCGCGCAGACGTTGTTCTCGGGGATCCAGTACTGCCCGAACTTCATGAAGCCCTCGCCGTGGATCTGCGGCATCCCCGGCTTCATGGCCTCTTCGCTGTCGGTGATCGGCTCGTAGACCTCGTACTCGACCTTGACCGCGGCGACCGCGGCGTCCGCCTCTTCGCGGGTCTCGGCGACCACCATCGCGAGCGTGTCGCCGATGTACTTCGTGGTCTCGCCGACCGCGATCATGCCCGGCCAGTCCTTGTAGAGGTGACCGATCTTCTGGTTGCCGGGGATGTCCTTGGCGGTGAAGACCGCGATCACGCCGGGCATCGCCTCGGCCTCGGAGGTGTCGATCGAGAGGATCTTGGCCCGCGCGTGAGCGCTGAACAGGTTCCGGCCGTAGGTGATGCCCTCCATGATGATGTCGTCGACGTATTCGCCGATGCCCAGGGCCTTGTCGATGGCGTCCTCGCGGAAGACGTCCTCCCCGACCGCGAGCTTGGTCGGGATCTCCGGGACCGGGGCGTTGTCGCGGATGAGGTCCGCGGCGAGCAGGATCGCGTCCTCGATCTGCTCGTAACCGGTGCAACGACACATGTTGGCCCGGATCGAGTGCTTGACCTCGTCACGGGTGGGCTCGTTGTTGGTGTCGATGAGGCCCTTGCCCGCGACCACCATGCCCGGGATGCAGAACCCGCACTGCACGCCGCCGGTCTTGGCGAAGCTGTAGCCGAAGATCTCGCGCTCGCGCTCGGTGAAGCCGTTCAAGGTGACGATCTGCTTGCCGGCCAGGCGCTTGACCTTCTGGGTGCAGGCGCGGACGGCCTTGCCGTTGACGAGCACCGTGCAGGTGCCGCAGGCGCCCTGGTTACAGCCGTCCTTGACCGTCTTGTCGTTGAGTTTCTCGCGGAGGACGAGCATCAGATCGGCGTCGTCCGCGACGTCGACGTCGTAATCCGTTCCGTTGACGTTCAGTGTGTACATTCGGTCTCTCCTCCAGCTGCCCCAAGACCTGTTCGGTCCGCGTGCCCTGCTGATGCATGCTGTGTTGTCCGCGTGCCCTGCCGTGCCGTGCTGTCCGCGCGCCCTGCTGTCGGCTGATCTGGTGCGACCAGAGCCAGCAATCGGCCGAGTCGCTCCGTTGGCCGAAGCCAGATCGGATGGACCGAAGGCCCGCTTGTCGACCCGTGACCTGCTCGAGGAAAACGGCTCGCGTGTTGTCCGGCCACTGTAACGCGCCGGGGGTCGAGGCGTCCGGTCGTTGCCGCCGCCCGTCGCCGGCCAGGAGGCACGATGCTGCAGGTGCCCAGCGGTTTGGGCGGCGGGAGTAGGCGAAAGCGGTGGCGACCTACCCGCCAGCTTCGGGTGAATCGACGTACATCCGTGATAACTCGTCCGGCGTGCAGGGTGCCGTCGGCCAGTTTGGGATGTGCCGCTTGTGATGTGCTGCTGGTGACGTGCCGCTTGTGATGTGCTGCTGGTGACGTGCCGCTTGTGATGTGCCGCTTGTGACGTGCCGCCCGGCAGCTTGTGCCGCGCAGGGTGCCGGTCGAGGATGGTCGAATGCGCGTGGACCTCAACGCCGATGTGGGCGAGTCCTTCGGGGCCTGGCGGGTGGGGGACGACGGTGCGCTGGCGCCGCTTCTGTCGAGCATGAACGTGGCCTGCGGCTTCCACGCCGGAGACGCAGCGACGATGCGCGCCACCGTCCGGCTCGCGCGACGGTATGGCCTTGCCGTGGGTGCTCACGTGTCCTACCGGGACCTGGCGGGGTTCGGCCGACGATTCCTCGACGTGGACCCGGACGAGCTCTGCGCGGAGGTGCGCTATCAGGTCGGCGCGCTGACGGCGATCGCTGCAGCGGAAGGGGTCCCGGTGACGTACTGCAAGCCGCATGGAGCGCTGTACCACGCCATGGTGACCCACGAGGGACAGGCTCGCGCCGTCGTGGAGGCGCTGGCAGGGATGGCGACGCCGGGGCTAGTGGGGTCGGACTCAGGCGGCGAAGCGCTCACCCTGCTCGGCCTGCCGGGGTCCGTGGCGTTGGCGCTTGCCATGGAGGTGGGGCTGCCGACCGCCACCGAGGCGTTCTGCGACCGCGCGTACACGCCCGAGGGGACGCTCGTGTCGCGCGAGCGTCCCGGAGCCGTGCTGCGCGATCCCGCGTCGATCGCGGCCCGGGCCGTGCGGATGGTCACTGAGGGCGTCGTGGAGGCCGTGGACGGTACGGAGATTCCCGTGGCCGCCGA
>CAKUSI010000140.1 GCA_934678955.1 uncultured Austwickia sp.
GCCCAAATGCGACTGACTAGCCGCGATACATGGCCGAAACCCCGAAATCCGCTGCAGAGGTCCAACTCAGGTCGAAGCAGGCAATCTCCAACGGGTGGCCCGTGCGGTCCACCAGGAGACCGACCACAATCTGTGGGTCGACCCGACGTTCCTTGCTGAACCCGACCTTGCGGAGGTCGTCTTCGGTGTCGGTCTCGAAGTACAACGTCGTGACGTCGTATAACAGCAGGGACACATCACCGCCCTGTTCGGACCACACATGCTGGAAACACGCCTGCGCGATCTTGTCGCGATAGCCCTTGTCAGCACAGCGTTTCAGGCAGCGTTTCACCGGGGCACTAATGCGAGGCTGGAGTTGGCCGCTGAACGCCATCAGAGCCGGGCAGATGGATGACCGCTTCGAAGCCGTGGCCCTCATCAACCTGAGCCGTGACGACCGTTCACGACGCCTTGGAGCGCCGGGTGTCGGCCACCACACGCTGCCAGCAGCCCCCAGGGCGGACTCCAGAGACACGTTGAGACCCTGACGAGGGCCCTGCTGGAGTCGCACCTGGCAAGTTCCCGCCTCATAGGCCTCAACGACACCGAGGCCAACCTGCGCATGAAGCCCGCTGACGTGGCCTGGCCCCTACGTGAGCGGAACTCGCTGGAGATATCGACCCGCGTGGAGGGCACTAAACATGTGCAAGTCGGGTGACCCCCGACGACGTAGCCCACATGCTCGACCGCGCAGGTCACTAAAAGTGTGCAAGTCAGGGCCGAGGCCAGCGCGGTCGACCGTGCTTGGTGTCGTCTCGGCGACGTCAGAGCAGGGTGGCCACGAGAGCGCCCGTGATGAGCCAGGGCCCGTAGGCAAGATTCTCTCGCCGACGAGTGACGATCACCCAGGCGGCGGCGCTCCCGGCTGCGATGGCCAGCGACCACCGCAGAGTGGCCAGCCCCATGGCGGTCGTGCCGATGCTCAGATGATCGAGACCGACGGTGACGACTCAGTCTGCAACTTCGTCGAGTGGGCCCGTGGCTTCCTCTCGGCCACCGACCCTCGCGCACGGTTCACCCAGACGGCGCCGTCAGAATGGTCGCACGAGCAGCGAGTCGCTGCAGGTCGACTCCAACCGCAACCGCAGTTCACGTGGTCCACCACCCTGTGATCGCCTCGCAGCCTTGTCCCGGGCCAAGGGCCTATCTTCGCTGGTCGACTGGTCGGAGCGCGCATGGCCCCCTTGCAGCCCGGCGATGACGAGCCTTGCGGCCGGGGTCCTCGCCACTGGGTGAGTGACTCCGTGCTGCCCGCAACCGGATTGGCCAGTTCGTCCCGCTACTCGACCCCAGGAGGGGCCCCGGGGCCGCCGTCAGTCGCAGGTCTCGCCAGTGCGGTCATTCGTCGGGCGAGCTCCTTCTGTCGGTCGTGGACGGCTTCCTGGTAGCGCATGGCGACGTGGATGTCACTGTGGCCGGCGAACTGCATGAGTTCCTTGGTGGTGGCGCCGCTGATGGCGGCCATGGTGGCGGCGAAGTGGCGTAGGTCGTGGAAGCGGAAGTCGGGACGTCCGATCTCGGCGCGGGCGCGGTAGAAGCCTGTGCCCGCGTGGGGCTTGTTCTTGCCGCGCTTTCGGGGCGCGTGTCCGTAGACCTGGCCGAGGGAGAGGGGCCGGTCGTTGGCGCCCGGGAACACGAGGGCGTCCGCTCGGGGGGCGGTGTACATGGCGAGGTGGGTCTTGATGTCGGGGAGCAGGTGCGGGGGCACATAGACGGTGCGGCGTCCGGCGGTGGACTTGGGCGTGGTGACGATGCGTTCGCCGCCGACGGTGACGGCGGCGCGTTCGACGCGGACTGTGCCTTCGTCGAGATCGAAGTCCTGGCGCTGTAGCGCGGTGAGCTCGCCGAAGCGGAGGCCGCACCAGGCGGCGAGCAGCACGACGAGTCGGTGGCGTGCGGGCATGGCGTCGGCGAGTTGCTCGACTTGGGCGACGGTGAGCAGGTTGATGTCCTTGGGGGTGGTTCGCGATGCGGCTCCCTCGAGGTTGACCGGCGATTCCTTGATGAGCTTGCGTAGCACCGCGGTCCTGAAGATGGACTTCAGCAGGGCGTAGGAGTGCGCTCGCATGGTCGGGGCGTCGGGGAGCTGCTGGTACCAGCGTTCGACGTGCCGATCGGTGATGTGGTCGAGGGGGAGGTCGTGGAGGGGAGCGAACCAGCGGTCGTGGATGTCGAGGTAGTGCTGGCGGGTGGTGGCCTTGATGGGGCGACCGCGCACGAGCCGAGTCTCGATCCAGTCGCGCGCGAACTCGTCGAAGGTGATCTGGCGAGCCTCCGCGAGGCGGCGGCGTTGGGCCGGAGGGGTCCATTCGCCTCTCTCGATGAGGCCCAGCTCGTTGGCGAGCCACCCTTGGGCGCGGACCTGGCTCGAGATGGTCATGCCGGCGGTGTGATACTTGCGGTCAGGCCCGGTGTAGCGGGCGGCGAAGCGGTTGCCGGTCTTCTGCACGGTGCCGAAGGATCGGTAGCGGGTGCCTTTCTCCGGCCCGCGGCGGGCACGCGGGGAGGTGTTGGCCGATTCCACGCCAGCGGAGTTGTGTATCTTCGACGCCACTTGGGTCGGTGGCCGCTCGTTGTGTCACGGCGCGGAGAATACCACGATTGGGCTGTAAAACACCTAGTCAATGACGACTAGCACGGTCCAGGAGTGACTGGTGGTGCCCGGAGCTCAGAGCCCGAAAACCTGATTCAACCACGCGGTGCTGATGAACGACCTGGCATGAATTCGTCGCTGGGGTTCCGCGCGTACGCGTCCGGGCCGGACGCGTACGCGGGGACGATGAACCTGTCCGTGGGGCGGTCCGGCGACCGTTCCCGGCCTGTGCGGACCGAGAGCGCCGGCGTCCTGCGGTTGATGAAGCCGCTCCACCTGGACGACTCGGGGCAGGTCGCCTACTTCGTCGTGAACCCGGGCGGTGCCTACTTCAGCGAGGCCTGCCGGATGGACGTCGAGGTGTTGCCCGGCGCCAGCCTGCTGCTGTCCTCGCAGGGCGCCACCCGCATCTACCGGACGCCCCGCGGCCCGGCCGTGCAGGAAGCCGCCTTCACGGTGGGGGAGGGCGCACGGCTGGAGTACGTCCCCGACCAGCTCATCGCCTACCGGGACGCCGACTACCGCCAGGTGACCACGATCACGATGGCGGCCGACGCGCAGGTGTTCGTGGAGGAGATCGTCACCCCCGGCTGGGACCCCGACGGGACCCCCTTCACCTACACCGGCATGCTGTTGCGCCTGGAGGTCCGCCATGCCGACGGCGGCCTCGTGTGCGCCGACAACGTGCGGATCGTGCCCGGCGACATCGGGGCGGCCATCGACGGCATCGGCTACCTGGAGGGCTCCTCCCACATGGGCAACGTGCTGATCCTCGGCCAGCACGTCGACGAGGCCTACGTGGATGGCGTGCGGGAGCTGGTGGACGCGTCCGGCTTGGCGCGGGCGGGGGTGACGTCCGGTGCGCGCCACGGGATCCCGTGGGTCATGGTGCGTGCGTTGGCGTCCTCGACCGACGTCCTCAGCGCCCTGGTGCTGTCCGTCAACGAGCACGACCGGTCGGTCACGACCGGGCAGCGCCGCCTGAACCTGCGTCGGTACTGACCCAGCTCACCGGGTGCCGCGCACAGCGTCGGTCAAGTCCAGCGAGCGGGTGGCCAACCTCCGGGTCAGCGCTGGTGAGTGCGAGACGAACACCAGCCCCAGGCCGCGGCGCTCGGCTTCCGCCAGCAGGAACCCCCAGATGTGCGCCTGGGTGACCGCGTCCAGCATCGTGGTGATCTCGTCGGCGATCAGGTAGGCCGGGTTGGCGGTCAACGCCCGGGCGATGGAGAAGCGCTGCAGCTCGCCGCCTGACAACTCGTGTGGATGCCGGGTCAGCCACTTCTTCTGGATCCCCAACGCGTCGAGCACCCGCCCCTCAGGCTCGCCGGCCTCGGCGAGGCTGCTCGCCATCCGCAACCGCGGGTCGAGCACACGCTCGGGATGCTGGTTGATCAACTGCACCGGGCAGACACCCCGCTCGGGCAGCGGCACCCTGTCGATCAGCACCTGCCCGGCCTGGGGCCTCTCATAGCCCGCCAGCAGCCGGCACAGGGTGGTCTTCCCGAACCCGGACGGCGCGTGCAGCGCCAGCCGCTCACCCGGCGACACGCTCATGCTGAGCCCTTCGAACAACGGCCGGCGCGCTCCCGCGTGCCTGAACCCGAGATCACGCCCCTCAAGCATCGCGGCCCTCCTCGTCCGAGGCCCCGGACTCCTCGACCACCGCGAAGTCGTGCTCGGGCAGCGCATGCCACAGCGCCCGCGAGAACGGATGCCGCAGCAGTTCGGGGGACGCGAAGCGCTCCACCGGCACCTCCTCGACGACCGTGCCGTCCTGGAAGACCGCCACCCGGTCGGCCACCTGCAGGGCCAACTCGATGTCGTGGGTGATCAGCAGGACCCCGCCCCCCGCGTCGGCGAAGTCGCGGAAGTCGCCGAGCGCGCGCGCCGCCAGCTCGAGGTCGAGACCGGGCGTGGGCTCGTCGGCGATGATGACCCGCGGGTCGTCCATGAGCGCACAACACAGCAGGACGCGTCGCGCCATCCCGCCCGACAACTGGTGCGGGTACATCCGCGCGACGTCCGCGTCCAGGCCGTAGCGGGCGAACAACTCCCGTTGCCGGAGCAGCCGGCGGTGGGCGTCCGCGCGGTCGGTGGCCGGGCCCTGCACCTGTCGCCCGACCTGCATGGTGGGGTCCAGGTATTCGACGCTCTGGGGCACCAGCGACAGCCCCTTGCCCCGCAGGCGGCGCAGGCCAGCGGCGTCCTGCAGTTCGCCGTCGACCCAGATCCGGCCCCGCACGACGGCGTTCGGCTCGTAGAAACCCATGATCGCGTCCGCCAGCAGCGTCTTCCCCGCACCGGACGCCCCCACCACCGCCACCACCTCGGCCGCGTGCACCGAGATGTTCAGCCGCTTGATGGTGGGAAACACTCGCTGGCGCGCCGCGAGGAACGACGCCCCGGGCTCGTACATGCGGAACCCGACCGACAGGTCCTCGACTTGCAGCAGGTGGTGCCCGGCGTCGTGGCGGCTGGCCGGCGTGTGCGCGTGACCGTGGTGATCCTGGGCCGCGTCGTGGGCGTCCCATGCGTGGCGGGTGGAGTCCATGGCGTCAGTCCTGCGCACTGGAGGGGTCGACGATGCGGCGCAGGCGGGTGCCCACCAGGTCGAACGACAGCACCACCAGCACCAGTGCCAGACCCGGGAAGATCGCCAGCCACCACAGGCCGGCCGACAGGTACTTCATCGCCTCCGACAGGATGATGCCGATCGCCGGCTGCTCAGGCGGCAGCCCGAACCCCAGGAAGGTGACGGCCGCCTCGTGCAGGATCGCGTGCGGGAAGAGCAGTACCAGCCCGACCAGGAACTGCGGCAGCACAGAGGGGAGCACGTGCTGCACCGCGATCTGCGCCCGGCTGCGACCCAGTTTCTGCGCGACCTCGACGAACCCTGCCGCCCGGCACTGCAGCACCTCGGCGCGCACCACGCGGGCCAGGCTCGGCCAGTGGGTCACGGCGATGCCGACGGTCACCCCCCAATATCCCTTGCCCAGCGCGAACGAGATCAAGATGAGCAGCACGATGTGCGGCACCCCCAGCACCAGGTCGATCAGCCACGTGATGGCGGCGTCCACACGCCGCCCGCCCAAGGCGGCCGCTGTGCCGAGCAGGAGCGCGATCAGCGCCGACACGGTGGCCGCCAGGAGCCCGACCCGGATGCTGGTGGCCAGGCCGGCGAGGGTGCGCCAGAACATGTCCCGGCCCATCCAGTCGGTGCCGAACAGGTGGCCCGGCCCGGGGCGAAGATTCCTGGCCGGGAAGTCGGTCTGGGTGGCCACGTGCTCAAACGCGCTGCCCGCCAGAACCACCGCGATGAGGAGGGCGGCGGCGACCACCAACGTCACAGCCGTCGCGCGGCGGTTGGCGAAGCGGGGAGGTCCCAGCCCGTGCAGCAACGGGGGCAGATCGTCGGGCGCGAGGGGTCCGTCGCGCAGCGCCCCGGCCGCGCTCATGGTCGTTGTCCTCGGAGGATGCGGGGGTCGACCGTGGCGTAGAGGGAGTTGGCGATGAGGTTTCCGGTGAAGACGAACGCGGCCGAGAACAACGCGATGCCGGCCAGCAGGGCGACATCGCTGCCCAGCCCCGCCGTGATGGCTGCCTGACCGAGCCCCGGATACGAGAAGACCTGCTCGACCAGCACGGACCCGCCGAAGATCTCCGCCAGGGACGCGAACTGCAGCGTCAACGCCGGCAGGGCGATGTTGCGCAGCCCATGGCGACGCAGCACGGTCCGCATCCCCTGCCCGCGGGACCGTGCGAACTTCACGAAATCGGATTCGAGGACGTCGATCGTCTTCTCGCGTGTGTGCAGCGCGATGTTCGACACCCCGATCACCGACAGCGTCAGCGCGGGCAGTGCAAGGTGGCGCAGCGAGTCGGCGAGGGTTACGTCGGCGGCGGACTTGCCGATCGGCACCGAGAACCCCATCGGGAACCAGCCCAGTTGCACCGCGAACACCGTCAGCATCAGCAGCCCCAGCCAGAAGGTCGGCGTCGAGGCCAGTACGAAGCAGTACCCCTTGATCAGCCGATCCACCCAGCCATCCCGCCGGACACCGGCGACCACTCCCAGAACGGCCCCGACCACTCCGCTGGCCACCCAGGCGATTCCCAGGAGGGCCAGTGAGTTGATGGCGCGCTGCGCGATGACCTGCCCCACCGGAGCGTTGAAGCGTAGCGACGTCCCCAGATCACCGCGCAGCAGCGCGGCGGCCCAGTTGAGGTAGCGCTCCGCCAGCGGTACGTCCGCGCCCCAATAGGACGCCAACTGTGCGCGTTTGGCCTCGCTCATCCCGACGTAGGCGGCCTGCCCCACGTTGGCCTGCACCGGATCGATCGGTGAGGCGCTCACCAGCACGAACACCACTACGCTCACCGCGGCCATGAGTAGCGCGAACCTGGCAAGGGTGCGAAAAGCGAACCCGATCCACTGCTCCACGGCTCACTTCCCGTCCCGGTCAGAGCCTCGACGGGCTAGACGTCCCACTGGTCGACGTTGTTCACCAGCGACCACCCGTGCCCGTGCGGGTGCGGCTTCTGCTGGGCGATCGTAATGCCGTCGCGCTGGAAGTACAGGTGGTCGATGTTCGCCAGCCACACCCAGGTGGACGCCCCCTGCGGCGCCACGCCGGTCTGCGTCGCCTCGTCCCACTGGGCCTTGCGATACGGCTCGTAGGAGTCCTCGACGGTGCGTGCGGCGCGGGCCTGGTCGAGGTGAGCGTCGATCTCAGCGTTGTCGTAGCAGGCGTAGTTGCCCCAGCCCTTAGAATGGGTCAGTTGGTAGAGCTCGACCGGCGAGTTCGACCCCCACCCCCACAGCACGGGCGAACTGTACTGGTTGGGGTAGATGTCGTCCCAACTCGCGCCCTTCGGACTGACCTCGATGCCGATCTGGCGCATCTGGTCGGCGAAGTCGGCGGCCAGCGCCTGCCGTACCGAATCGGAGGACGCGTAGTACAGGTCGAACGCAGCCCGGAGGCCGTCCTTCGTCATGATCCCGTCGCTCCCGACCGTCCAGCCGCCGTCGGCCAGCACCTGCCGGGCGTTTTCGATGTTGCTGCTGACCTTCATGTCCGCGGACGCCCACGGCAGCGCGTCGCCCACGCTATGGGCCGCCGTGCCGTGGCCGTCGAGCACGTGCTCGATCATGCGCTCGCGATCGACCGCGCTGTTCATCGCTTGGCGCAGCGCCAGATCGCTGGTGACGTTGTTGCCCGCCGGGTAGCTCTCCTTGGTCGCCCCGGCCGGGATGGACGGCAGCGAGATGCCGCGCGAGTCGACGGTCCTGGCACTGAACAACGTGAACCCCGCGGGCGCCTGGCCGGCGAGCGTCGCCGAGGTGTAGGCCACATCGACCTGACCCGCCGCGGCGGCCGCCAGGGAGGCGTCCTCGGACATGAACAGCACCACCACGCGCCCGACCTTCGGGGCGGGGCCGTAGTAGTCGGGGTTCGCGGTCAGGATGACCTGCTGGCCCCTGTCCCACTGTTCGAGGCGGTAGCGGCCCGAACCGATGGGGTTGCTGCCGTAGTCCCGGTCGTACGCGTGGGCGGGCACGATGCCCACAACCGCGAGCGTGTAGAGGATCGTGTTGTCGGGATGCGTCATGTGCAGTACCACCGTCGAGTCGTCGGACGCCACCGCCTCCCTGATCGACGACAGGTCGGCCTGGGCGGCCTCCGAATTGATGATGCCGTTGATCGTGAAGGCGACGTCCTTCGCGGTCAGCTTCTCGCCGTCGGTGAACCGGACGCCGTCGCGGAGGGTGAACGTCCACGCCATGCCGTCGGCCGACACCTCGTACCCGGTCGCCAGGTCGTTGACGAACCCGAGCTCGAGGTCGGTGTTGATCAGCGTCGATTGAATCAGCGGCTCGTGGACGTGTTCACCGCAGCCCCACGAGAACAGCGGGTCGAAGCCCGCCTCCGGTTCCGAATTCACGGTCATGGTCACGACGACCTGCTTCACCCCCGCACCGGGCGGGGCCGCGGCGCTGCCGGTCGCAGCCTGCTGGGTGCCGTCGGACGTGCAGGCGCTCACCAACCCACCGAAGCTCAGGGCGGCAGCGCTGGCACCTAGTTTGACGAACGTACGCCGCGAGATGACCTCCATAGCCCTGACCTCCTGAAGAGTCGCCCGGGTAGGATGGGAAGCAGTTCCCATCGCCGCAATCTACCCATGAGGACATATGTCTTATCAGACATATGATGTGCTGGGAGCGTAGCACGGCGCACCTGACCAGCGAGGGCTCCATGTCGAAGTTGAGCAAGCCAGTCGGCCCACCGGGCACCCTGGACGAGTGGGGCCACCGGTTTGAGCTGCTCGCAGATCCGACCCGGCTGCGCCTGCTGACCCACATGCACCTGCACCCCGGCTGCCCCGTCAACGAACTCGCCGACGCGGCGGGCATCACCCAGACGGCGGCGTCCCAGGCGTTGCGGGTGCTGCGCGAGCAGAACTGGGTGCGCGCCACGCGCGACGGACGCCTGTCGCGCTACGAACTGATCGACGGCGGCGTCCACCACATCCTGCACTTCATGGGCCACCAGCACTGATTCGCGGGCGACCCGTGGCAACCCGGTCGCGAAACGGGCCACGTGGGCCGCCCCCCGATGGCCTCGTCCTTTGGCCCCGGCAGTCGCCGCCCACAGTCCCCGCTCGCCCCGACGGCCGACCCCCGCAAAAAGCGTCTGCTGCGCGACGACCTGTGACGAACCCCGACCAGAAGGAGACGACCATGAAGAAGCGCAAGCCCCTCGGCCT
>CAKUSI010000141.1 GCA_934678955.1 uncultured Austwickia sp.
GCTCGCGTCATCGGTATAGGCCTTCGCCCCGAGCACGTATAAGGCGCTGGGCCACCACTCCGATAATCAACGAGGGATGGCCTTGAACGGGGATTGATCCGACGAAATAGTCGCATATCCGGTGATAAACCGAGCATCTGGCACGGAGCCGTCGCGCTTCGTTCGCCTGCAATCCGTGACCGCCAGGCGGGTGCGGGTACGCCGAGAAGCAGACCTTGAATGGCTTTCTGGCGACTCGCGCCAAACCAACAGCACTGTGCAGAGCGCGACGTAGCGAAGTGCCTGCTGTCAATCGGCGGACGTAAAGGCGTGCAGGCGCACGTCGTGGCGTGGGTGCTTGTGGCGCACCTCCTTCTCGGGAGGTGCCACCGTGACCGAACACACCCCACCCAGTACAGGCGACGATGCCGCAGCCCCGGATGGCTCGCCGCGTCACGGGTTTGAGACGCCGGAGGGTTTGCGTGCCCTGCTGATCCGGTTGCACGATGCCGGGCCTGGGGCCTGGCGCAGTGACCGTCAAGCAGCGGAACTGATGCGATACACGGCAGAGAGGTACCGACGGCTGGCCCGTAAGTATGGGCTGGATGAGTGGGAGGTGGCTTCAGCTGCGTTCGAGGTCATGCTCGCCCCCTCGACGCGGAACGCGGGGAACCCGTGGGCGGTGGTTACTGGCGCGGTGCAGATCACCTGTGGCGTCGAGGTTCGGGCGGCGGGGATGCTCGTTGCGCCCGCCAAGGTGCGCCACATGTCCAGGTTCACTGGGTTCCACGACGCCATCCGGTTCGCTGAACGAGAGAACCTTCCCGACTACCACCCCGCCTTCCACGTCACCGACCCCACCATCGACGATGAGGAAGACTCCGGTGACCGTGTTCGGGTTGCTGCCGTACTATCGGAGATAGTCGGGCTGTTCGCCTCGGTGGGCTGGGATGCCGTGCTCGTGACCGACTGCATCGAGCACCTCGCCTACCGGCTCGGCGATCTGACCTCCCGGCCGAACGCGGTAGAGGTGCTACGCCGCGACCGCGCTATCTCGGCACTGCTGGGGATACCGCCGAGGTCGTGGGCAGCGTTGCTGCGGATCGTTCTGGGGCATCCCGCCTCGAAGCACGCTGGTACTGCGACCGGCGACGGGGTGCTGCTGCGCCTGCTCAGCGGACAACCCCTCGATTCCCTGCGTTGCGACACCAGTCTGCTGGCTGCGATATGGGCCGCCAACCCGGACAAGCAGACCGAGCCCTGAACCACGATGAGCGTGCGGGAGGGGCGTCGTACCTATCAGCATGAGCACTCCCACCGCTACCACCACTGTCACTCCTACTTCCTCCGCTCCGCTGTCACAGCCTGCCGTCTCCACGTTGGGAGCACGCCTGGCCGCTGCCTCACGCCAAGCCCAGGGCTTGCGTGCGACGGTGGATGATCCGGCGGTGCTGGACGAACTGCGAGGACTGTGCACGGCACCTCGTCCCACGGTGCGCGCCGTCGCCAAGATACGGAAAGGCCCCGCACCCTGAACCGCCTGCGCGGCCAGGGAACGGGACCAACAGCACCCGGTCAGGAGTCACGCGCGCCAGATGAACTCGATCCGCCGGGCGAGAACGTCGGCTCGGTGCGCGTCACGGCGGGCGTGGAACGCCTCGGTGCTCTCGTTTCGGCGCTTGGGCACGGCGGTCATCATGTCGGCGGGGTGGGCGTGGACGAGCACGGCTTGCAGGACCAGGCTGGTGGCCTGGTACTGCCACATCGGCGTCCGGCCCTCCCACTCGGCGGCGACGGTAGTCATGTCGATGCTCGGCCCCACGTGCTGTTCGGGTACGGCGGCGGCGTACTCGCGGCGGGTGGCCTCGATGCGCTCAGCGATCCGTGCCCGTTGCCGCACCCACATGGCCTTGTCGATCAGCCCGTCGTAATGGTCATCATCAAGTTGGGCCAGGCGCTCTCGGTCGGCATCGAGTGTGGCCGCCAATCCGACACGCGCCGTCAAGTCGCCGCCGGGTGCTCGGCGCTTGGTGGGGTTCAGGGTGATCTGTTCGAACGTCGCCAGCACCGCTTCCTCTACGAGCTTCGAGACTTCAGTTGAGCGGATCGAGCGGTGACAGCCGCCGCGGGTGGCCTGCACGCACTGATACACCGGACCTCGGTGGAGCATCGCCGTTCCGCAAGCAGAGCAGCGGATGAGCCCTGAGAACGGGTACATGCGCTTCGCCGCACCGCTGCCGGGCTGGTGGAGGTTCCGCGCCTTCTTCCGCGCGTCGAGCACGTCGGAGACCTGTTGCCAGGTGTCCTCGTCCACGATCGCAGGCCACGCCGCTTTCACCTGCATGAGCGAGGTCTTGGAGCGGGTGCCATCCGGCAAGATCGGCCGATACTCGCGCACTCCCTTGGTGGAAGGGTTGCGCAGCATCAATTTCAGTGTCCTGTCCGACCACGCGCAGCCGTGCGTGGTGTGCACGCCGCGCTCGTTCCAGTCCTTGCGAATCCGGTACAGGGACTCACCGGCCAGCACCCGCTGCATCGCCTCGACCACCATCGGCCCGGTCACCGGATCGATGACGAGGACGCCGTTCTCGGCGCGGTACCCGAACGGCGCCCTGCCCCCATGCCACGCGCCCTCGAGGGCCTGCTGCTTTGCCGCCCGCGCGACCCGACGCGCAGTGTCAGCGGATGACTTGTTCGCCATCGCCACCAGCACCCTGGCCATCGCCACATCGGAATCCGTGTCCAGGCGCAGAGACCCAGTCACCGAGCGAACCCCAAATTCACCGAGCACCTTGGCGTCGATGAGGTCTTCCAGGTCGCGCGGGTCGCGCACCGCCCGATCCAAGTCATACGCGACCATCACCTGCGCCTGCCCCCCGCTCAGGTGTTTGAGCATTGCGCGAAACTGCGGGCGGATCACCCGCCGCACCCGCTCACCCGAGGGCAGAGTGATCGTGTGCTGCTTGAACGCCGACGTGTCGTTCTCTCGGAACACGGCTGCTACTTCCAAGCCGTGCGCGGCGGCGTAGGCGCGGCAGTCGGCCTCCTGCCGGTCAACTCCACGCTCGCTGCCCTCCGGGTCATCACTGATCCTGACGTACACCACCGCCCGCAACGGCGACCCTGATCCCGTAGTCTGTTCATGCTCGTTCTGGCCCATCAGTCGGCCCACCTTCCTACTCGCGTGAGAGGTAGGTGCGTTTACAGAACCTTGGCTACGCCACGACGGCCTACGGCGCGCAAGGCGCCACTGTCACCGAGAGCCACGTGCTGGTCGGCGAGCACAGCGGCGCCGCGTCGGCGTACGTGGGCATGACCCGGGGACGGGAGCGGAACGTCGCGCACCTCGTCGCCGAGTCCGTCGAGGATGCGCGCAAGCAGTGGTGCGACGTGTTCGGCCGCGACCGCGCCGATCTTGGGCCGGCGCACGCACGGGAGGCGGCGGCCGAGGCGATCGAGCGGTTCGGACCGAAGGCACCAAGGCGGCAGGCGGCGCCGCGTCTTCCTGCCGAGTTCGATTCCCGGCCTGCGGCATCGCAGTCGGCACGGGGCATCGGGTTCTGAAGTGCGGTTGAGGAACCAGATCAGACTCAGCCCGTTCGCCACAGCCTGATCAGTTGCTCGCCGACATCGTGCCTGTCGTCGTAGGGCTCGACCGTGACGCCGACGACGCATCCCGGTCCGCTCGGTGCAAGCACAACGGTATGGCCGTTGCCCAAGTCCGCCCACGTCCGCGCGAACGCGACTCCAGCGTTCCAGGTTGCCGGGGCGGCGGGGTGCCGCGACGTCGCCAGTTGAGTGGCGAGCAGTTCGGCGACCTTGGCGACGGTCGCTGCCGGTTTCCTCCCGTCGACGCCCGCCGTCGACTCTGGCGGCCGCGGGTCGAAGCGCGTCCGGATGAACCGCACCCACGGCTCCTTCGAAGCCGGCGCCCTCCTTGGCACTGCTTCGTGTCCGCGGACCCACGCTTCCGCTGTGAACGAGTCGTCCCCTCGGCCCAGGATCCGCACGGTGTCCGGGTGGGTCGGTCCCCGCGCGATCACAATCGGCCACTTCCACGCCTCGCGGACCGCGTCCGGGAGTTCGAGCTCGTCCCACACGTCGACCAGGAGGGGGCCGTCGATCCAGCGGATCATCTCCTCGGGCGAGCCACCTTGGAGCAACTGCTCGTAGACGCCCTTGCGCTGTGCGCGGTCGTGCATGTCCCACTCGCGCATCGGCCCGTCGCCGATGAGGTCGGGAAACGCCAGGATCGCGAAGCAGTCGGGCGTCTCGACGTGCCAGAGGGTGCTCGGCACCCAGAAGTGCCCGACTCCGGGCGCTTCGTGCTCGACCCAGTCGATGAGCCGGCGCAGGTTGAGGTCGTACCCCGCGGCCTCGAGGATCCGCGCGGCGACCTTGAGCGTTGGCGACTTCAGACCTCGTTCGTACGCCGACATCGTCGCCTGCGACGTACCGGATCTGGCGGCTAGCTCAGCCTGCGTCAGTCCGCTGGCTCGTCGTGCGACTTCGATCAAGTACGCCCGATCCATCTCTCGACGATATCCGATCGAACGTATTTGGCGCTCTGTGCGACACGGCCCTCACACCTACCTGTCGCCCACGATCCTCGCGGGCCTTCGACAAGCAGGAGGAACCATGAACAGCAACGCTCACGACGTCCCGTTCCACGCCCGCCACGACGACGAGCTCCTCACGCTGGATGATGTCGCCGAGATCCTGCGGACACCGGTCAACACGGTGCGCTGGTGGCGCCAGGAGGGCACCGGTCCGGAGTTCTTCAAGATCGGCCGGCGCCTCTACACGACCGTTGGCGACCTGCGGACCTTCATCCGATCCCAGCGCCTCGCCTCCCAGCCCGTGCTCGGCAAGCCGAAAGGCGGTGTGAGAGCCATGGACGACCCCCGCCACGTCTTCCTCAGCGCGAGTGAGGTGATGGCTCGCTACGGCTGGGGCAAGACGAGGGGCTACCAGAACCTCAAGGACCGGGAACTGGTGCCGGCGCCGGTCATGACGCACCCCGACCGGTGGCGGCTCGACCAGCTTCTGGCGTGGGAGGAGAAGCGGATGGCCTCGGCGGAGGCGGCTTTGGAGATGCTCGTTACTCCGGACCGGGAGCCGACGTCCGTCAGCGACCTGCTCCCCAAGCCAAAGCGGCGCCGGTCCGCTTGACCCATCAGGGCCTCAAGGCGGCGACCGACTCGACGAGGCCGTCACGTTCGAGCATTGCCAGGACATCAGCGAATGTTGCCGGAGGGTTGCCTCGGGAGTCCGCGATCCGCTGAACCGCCCCGTAGACCGAATCACGGCTCAGGTCGATCTGATCGAGGATGAAGTCGTCGGCCGATTTCGCCTCCATGTCCCACTCCTCCAGGACGGTGGACGGGAAGTCTTTCAGGTTGTGCGTCACGATCACTTGGGCGCGTGCCTTGATCGCTGCCGCGAGCACGTGGCGGTCGTCGGGGTCCGGCAGGTCGACGGCGTCGACCAGGGGCTCGTAGCCCGTCACGAGGCAGTCTCGGACCGCGCGGTTCATCAGGTCGCGTGTGCGGACCAGCCGCTGCGGATCGAGGTCGGGCCGATTCGTGGCTAGGTTGCGGAAGACCTCATCGAGGATCTGGTCGGTCCACTTCGCCTGGACCAGGCCCGCTTGAGCGACACGGATCAGCAGGTCTCGGAGCGTGCTCGGGTAGAGCACGTTGGCGTCGTAGAGGACGACAAACGACACCTCAGAGCAGGCCCATCTCTTGGTTGAGCCGGGTCAGTTCGTCTGCGGCCTGACGGCGCTCCTGGTCGTCGCGTGCCATGTCGGCCATCAGCGACTGCGCCTTGATCCGCCGGTGCTTGCCCACCTTCCGGTACTCGATCTCGCCAGCATCGAGCAGACCGATGAGGAACGGCCGGCTGACGTTGAGCAGCTCCGCCGCCTGCTGGGTGGTCAGCTCGGCGTGAGCAGGCACCACAGACACCCCCTGCCCCGCAGCCATGTGCGCCAGCACCTGGGCGAGGAGCTCCACGGCACCGCGCGGAACAACGAGGGTCTCCTCAGGGTCGTCGGCGACCACGAGCCGGATAATGCTGTCGGCGTGCTCGGCCAGGTAGCTCTTGACGTGAGGCAGCGCCTCGACAGCGGTGTTGATGTCGGACTCGTCAGGCTGTACGGGCGTGAGTGCCAACGCGGTCATGGTGTCTCCTCTCCTGAGTGATCATTATTCGCAATATTCGAAAAACAAACGCAATAGTCGCTGACCACCAGCATGAGCTTCGTCGCCCGAGCATGAGAGCTCTTGGCGTGGTTCCTGTTCTCCGTGTCGTCATGACGCGACCTGACTGCGCCGCGGCATCGTGCCGATCAGGGCGATCCCGTCGCGCAAAATCTCGGACACGACCGGCTCGCGATCCTCTGGAGCCAGCTTGAAGTGGTCGCCGGTCAGGTGCAGCACGTCGCAGTCATTGCCGAGGCGCTCCTGGACCTGCTGCTGCAGTTCGGCCCTGCCGTCCCACGCCGCGGGGGCGATCACGACGAGGTCGACGTCGCTGTCTGCATGAGCATCGCCGCGAGCAGCCGATCCGAACACAATGACGGCTTCGACGCCTCGCACGGCCTCCTCCACGACGCGAGTCAGCACCTCGATCGGGCTGGCCAAGGCACGCAGTGGAGCGATGGCCGCATGGCCTTCGTTGATGCGGTGCACGCCGGCACGCCCGATGGCCTCCGTCGTGATCAGCCCCAGCCGATCGAGGTCTCGCAGCGCCTGCTGCACGGCACCCAGACTGTGGCGATCCGCGACCAACGCGTGCACGCGCCGACCGGTCAGGGGCGCACCAGTACGAAGAAGCACGGCGAGCGCCGCACCGCGCGCGCCAGGCATCAGGCCGCCGAAGGGTTCACCGAAATCCATATGAACAGATTCTTGCTCACGTGAGCAAGAATCTAGTCAAAGCCTCGGGTGCGGACTTCTGCAAAAGGTCGACCGGAACCTCTGCAAACGGTCAACTCGAGTCCCCGAGTCATGCCACCGATCGCGAGCCGACGGGTGGTGACCGAGCTTCTCCCCCACACCGAGCGACGGCGGCGTGCGCGAACTGCGGCCCGGAGCCCGGGCAACGCCGACGAGCCAGGCTGGGACATGATGTCGCCGTGCGAACCGAGGAGCTTGAACGACTCGACCGCGAGATCCATAGGGCCAGACTCGGCCCCGCCGAGGCATACGCGGATGTCCTAGAACGCGCCGTCGCTGCGTGCGAGGCAGACCCGGCCGCGGCGGCGCTCCTCGACAGACTCGAACTGCACAATGAACTGGCAGAGGTCTACGACCAACTCGGCCGGGTCGAGGAGGCGCTCCACCAGGCCGACCTGCTCGTCGAACTCGGATATCGCAGTCAGCCGGATCCTCGCTGCCGCCGCGCAGAGATCCTGACCCGGCACGGCCGGCTCTCGGAGGCCGCCGAGATCTGGGACGCGGTGGCCGCGGACACTCCCGATGACGCGTGGGTCTACAACAACGCTGGACTGGAGTACGGCGCGATCGGCGAGTATGAGCTGGCGCTGGACTGGGTAACGCGAGCACTCGAGCTCGCGGTCCGCACCGGGGACCCTGAGCGGCTCTTGGGCCAACTCCGCGGCCTGCGCGCTGCCTCGCTCGCAGAGCTGGGACGCGAGCCAGACGAGCTCCAGAGCGCGACACCCTCATTGCCGTCACCGGCTCGACGGGACTCGTCCATCCGCCCGCAGCTCGACCGCCCGATACAGCGCGATGCCGGTGCCGTCGCTGAGTCGTCCGTGCAGAAGCCGGTTGCCCTCGCCTGGCTGCCCGCCGACGAGTACGCCGAGTGGCCACAGCGTTGGCCGGACCTCGCCGACAGCCCGTTGATGCACGACGAGAACGGCGAACCGGTCAGCCACGCCGTCTACTGCCGGCGCATGGAGGGCCGGCTGCGAGTCCACTCCGAGGCCGGCATGCCTCGACTGTTCGTGGTTCCGGTCAGGGCCGCCGAGTTCAACCCCTGGGTGGCTGACAACGCCCCGGACGAACGAGACCCCGCGCAGATGCGGGCCCAGTACGCAGCCGACGTAGCGCGCGACCCGTCGCGGACGGTCACCTGGCCACCGGCACGCAACGAGCCGTGTTGGTGCGGGTCGGGTCGCAAGTACAAGAAGTGCTGTGGGGCGCCCGGGGCGCCGCTGTGAGGACACTCAGGCTGCGGATCACCATGCGCGAGGTCGTGCCGCGCGTGGAGCGCGTCATCGACGTACCGGCCGCGATCACTCTTGACGAACTCCACGAGGTGCTGCAGGTCGCCATCGGCTGGACCGACTCCCATCTCCACCAGTTCCGCACCGAGGACGCCGTCTACACGGTCCCCTTCGAGGACTGGGGCGAGGACCGCGAAGTCGACGAGCGCGGCGTATGCCTGTCCACGCTGCCGACCCGCTTCATCTACGCCTACGACCTCGGCGACAACTGGCAGCACGACGTCGAGGTTCTGGGCCGAGGCGACGACCAGCCGGGCTGCGTGTACGGCGAAGGCACCTGTCCGCCGGAGGATTGCGGCGGGGTCGGCGGCTACGCCGACCTGCTCGACGCCCTCGCCGACCCACGCCACCGAGAGCACGAGTCCATGCGCGAATGGACCGGCGACCGCTTGAAGCCCTTCGACCAAGAGGCGACATCCCAACGAGTCCGCAACGCCGTCGGCGTCGTACCCGAGAGCGTCCGCATCCTGCTGGACCTGCTCGCCGACGGCGTCAAACTCACCCCGGGCGGCCGGCTGCCCCGAACAGTGGTCCGCGCCGTGCAGGAACAGCGGCCTGACTGGAATCCGATGGGACGACCCGCCTCGATCGAGGAGGACCTGCTCCCCCTGGCGGTCCTGCACGACCTGCTGCGGCACGTCCGACTGGTCCGCCTCGCCAACGGCGTCCTTCGACCCACCAAGACCGCCGCCGACGAGCTTGCGACGGTACGTCGCCTCCGATCCTGGTTCGAGGCGAATGCGTTCCACACCATGACCGCGGAGCGTGCCGTCGCCTTGGTCGTGGCCCGCGGACCGCTCCCGGTCCCCAAGCTCGCCGCCGAAGTCCACCCCCTGCTCGGCCACGGGTGGAGCCGCGGCGGGAAGCCGATCACCGCCCGTGACGTGGAGGACGAGCTCCGTCATCTTGCGCACCAGCTCCAGGCGCTGGACCTCATCGCCCGCACCCGAGCAGAATGGTCCCCCGGACCATCGGCTCGCTCGCTGCTACCGGGCGCGAACCTGCTCGCCGACCTGCTCTGATCGGCTGCCAC
>CAKUSI010000142.1 GCA_934678955.1 uncultured Austwickia sp.
CCTTGCCGACCAGGTCAGCGCCCACGTCGGCCGCTTTCGTGAAGATGCCGCCGCCGACCCGCATGAACATCGCGAGCAGCGCGGCGCCGAAGCCGAAGCCCTCCAGCACGATCGGGGCGTTGGCGCGGTAGATGAGCACCACGGAGGCGGCGCCCAGCAGGCCGAGGCCGACCGTGGCCATGCCGACGGCTCCACCGGTGCGGACCGCGATGCGGAAACCGGGTGAGCGCTTCCCCTCCCGCGACGCGGCCGCGACGCGGACGTTGGCCTGCACGGCGAGGTTCATGCCGAGGTAGCCGATCGCCGCCGAGAACCCGGCGCCCAACACGAAGAAGATGCTGCGGCCGAGTCGCACGGCCAGGTCCGGAGCGGGCAGGATGAGCAGGAGCAGGAACGCCGCGACCACGAAGCCGGCCAGCGTACGCATCTGCCGGTTCAGGTAGGCCGCTGCGCCTTCCTGCACGGCCTGAGCGATCTCCTGCATTTTCGGTGTCCCCTGGTCGCAGGCCAACACCTGCGTCCGGAACGCGGCGCCGGCGGCGAGCGACAGCAGCGCTACCACCCCGACGATGACGACGATCGTGACACTTCCGGACCCCAAGGTGAGGTCACCTGATTGCGCGGCAGCTAACCGCATCCGTCCTCCTCGACGTTGGACGCGGTGCGTGGATCGGCGGGGGTGAGCCGCTCGTGGGAAGAGGGGCGTCCCTGCACGTCATCCGCGTCGTAAGGGATAGACGGGCAGTCTAGGCCCCTTACCGTCCGGTACGGCATATTCCCCGGGACCGGTGTCGCACACCACAGCCGCGTGCAGACCCCCGCCGGTACGGCGCCCGACGCTACGGTGACGGCATGAGCGAGGCCCTTCGCGCTGCACCTGCCCGGTTCAATATGGCCCGCTACTGCCTCGGCCCCGCCGCCCACCGACCCGTCGACAAGGTCGGACTCATCGTCGTCAGCGACCACCTCGACCCCACCCGAGCCGCCGAGCGCTGGACCTACGGCGCGCTCGCCGCGACCGTCGCGGGCTACGCCCGAGGGCTGGCCGATGCGGGACTACGGCCGGGCGATCGGCTCATGCTGCGGATGGGAAACGTGAGCGATTTCCCGCTCCTGTTCTTCGCGGCGATCAGCGCGGGCATCGTCGCGGTGCCGACATCCTCGCAGCTCACGCACGACGAGGCCGCGTTCGTCCTGGACGACAGCGGGGCCGCGGCTATCGCGGTCAGCCCGGACCTGGCCCCGGTGACGAGCGTGCCCGACTCCGTGCTGACGATCGATAGCGCGCGCGTGGCCACGTGGCGGTCCCGGCCGCCAGCGGTGTCGCCCGGTGGTGGGGCGTCGTCCGACGCCTCGGCTCACGGGGGACGGCGGACCTCGTACGAAAATCCCGCGGACGAGAATCCCGCGGACGGAACGTTCGCGGACACGCCGTTCGCGGACACGCCGTTCGCGGACACGGCGGCCGACGACCCGGCGTTCCTCGTCTACACCTCGGGGACGACCGGCGTGCCCAAGGGGGTGCTGCACGCACACCGCTCCGCGTGGGGGCGGCGGCCGATGTACGACGGCTGGTACGGGATCGGGCCGGACGACGTCATGCTGCACGCGGGCGCGCTGAACTGGACCTACACGCTCGGCGTCGGGCTGACGGATCCCTGGGCGCTCGGCGCGACGGCCGTGGTCTACCACGGGCCTCGTGACCCGGGGGTCTGGCCGCGGATCATGGCGGCGACCGGGGCGACCTTGTTCGCCGCCGTCCCGGGCGTCTATCGCCAGCTGCTGGCCACCGGCGAGCTTGACCGCACCCAGCTGGCGACCCTACGGCACGGCCTGACCGCCGGAGAGGCGCTCCAACCGGAGTTGTGGGAACGCTGGCGCGCCGCCACCGGCCTGGAGCTCTACGAGGCGCTCGGGATGAGCGAGGTGTCGACGTTCATCTCCTCCGGGCCGCAGGCCCCGACCCGGCCGGGCAGCCCGGGTCGGCCCCAGCCAGGTCGCCGGGTGGCTGTGCTCCCGGTGCCCGATGACGACGGGTCCACGCCGTCGACGGCGGAGTCCAAGGCCCGCCTCGCGGCCGGCGCGCCGCTGCCGGACGGGGAGCCGCCGCGGGACTGGACGCCGCTGCCGGACCAGGAGCCGCTGCCGGACGGGGAGCCGGCGCGGGACAGGACGCCGCTGCCGGACGGGGAGAGCGGGCTGCTGGCCGTCCACCGCAGTGACCCGGGTCTCATGCTCGGGTACTGGAACCGGGATGGCCACGAGGACCCTTGTCAAGGCGAATGGTTCGTCAGCAGCGACGTGGTCCACATAGAGCCGGACGGGTACGTGATCCACCACGGGCGGGCCGACGACGTGATGAACGCCGGTGGCTACCGGGTCTCCCCGCTGGAGGTCGAGCGGGCGCTGGCCTCGTTCCCGGGCGCGGCCGACGTAGCCGTCACCGACGTGCCCGTCCGTCCCGGCGTCACCGTGATCACGGCCTTCGTGATCGAGACGCCCGAGTGCGCGGCGGCCGGCGGCCTGGACGTGGGGGCGCTGCTGGACCACGCGCACCGCCGCCTCGCTGGCTACAAGTGCCCGCGCAAGGTGGTGGTGCTCGACGCGTTCCCACGCACGGGCAACGGCAAGGTCATCCGCTCGGCGCTCAAGGCGTCGATCTGACGTCGCGAACACATCCCGCCCACGGGCGGAAAACGACCCACCCCACCTGCAGTTTCACGAACACTTCCCGCCCACGGGCGGGAGGGAGCGCCGCCGCTACCAGTCCTCCAGCGGGCCCAGTCCCAGCGTGCTCAGCGTCAGGTCCGCCATCCGCCGGTGGCCTGCCGCTCCCGGGTGGACCGGCTCGTCCAGCCACCGGTAGGGCGGCTTGCCCCCGAATTCCTGCTCCCAGTACGCGTGGTGATCGATCAGCGTCACCTCGCGCGCCGCCGCCACATCCCGTACGAGCTGGGCGTACGCACCCACCTCCGCCGGGTCCAGGAACGAGCCGGGCGCGATCGCGTTCGGCGTGTGCAGGACGACGAACGCGCCCCGCTCCGCCGCCCGCGCGGTCAGCGCGTCCATGGCGTCGCGGAAGTCCTCCCGCCCGGACCGATGCCGACGTCGTTCATGCCGAGCGCGATGCTCACCACGTGGCCGTCGAACCGGCCGATCAGGTGGTCGAACTCGCTGAGCACCAGCGGCGCGGTCCAGCCCGAGATCCCGGTGTTCACGAGCACATCCATCGGCCGACCCAGCTGGAAGCGCACCCGCTCGTGCACGTGCTCGAACCAGGATCGCCGCCCGTGCGTGTGCTGGACCCCCTGGGTGATCGAGTCTCCCGCGAACACCCAGGTCAGCGGGACCCCGGAGCGCAACAGGTCGTGCAGCGGCGTCGCCTGGTCCGCCACGTCCGCGTCCTCAGCCGAGCTTCTCGGCGGCGGCCAGGATCACGCAGGTGGCGAGGACGGCCATGGCCGGCTCCAGCTCCTCCATGGTCGGGAAGCTGGGAGCGATCCGGATGTTCTCGTCGCGAGGGTCGTTCCCGCCGGGGAAGGTCGCCCCCGCCGGGGTCAGCGCCACGCCCGCGGCCTTCGCCAGCTCGACCACCCGCTGCGCGGTGCCGGGCACGACGTCGAGGCTCACGAAGTAGCCGCCGCGCGGCTCGCTCCAGGTGGCGATCCCGAGGGCGCCCAGGTCGTTGGCCAGCGCCTTGCCGACGGCCTCGAACTTGGGGGCGAGGATCTCGCGGTGCTTGTCCATGTGGGCGAGCACGCCGTCGCTGTCGCCGAAGAACGCCACGTGGCGCAGCTGGTTGATCTTGTCGGGGCCGATCGAGCGCATCCCGTCGCGGGCCAGGAACCAGGCGATGTTCGCGGGGGAAGAGCCGAAGAACGACACGCCCGCGCCGGCGAACGTCACCTTGGAAGTGGAGGCGAAGACGAAGGCGCGGTCGGGGTTTCCGGCCTCCTCGCAGGCGGCCAGGATCGAGGCGAGTTCGTCGTGCTCGCCGCTCAGGTGGTGGATAGCGTACGCGTTGTCCCAGTAGATGCGGAAGTCGGGCGCGGCGCTCGGCATGGCGGCGAGGCGGCGTACGGTCTCCGGCGAGTACGTGACGCCGGTCGGGTTGGAGTACTTGGGCACGCACCAGATGCCCTTGACCGAGGTGTCGGAGGCGACGATCGCCTCGACCTCGTCCATGTCCGGTCCGTCGGGGCCCATGCCGACGACGCGCAGGCCGACGCCCAGCTCGGAGCAGACCGAGAAGTGCCGGTCGTAGCCGGGCGACGGCGCGAGGAACGTGACCTCCTGGCCCTGCCACGACTCCCCGCCGGGCGGCGCGTGGAAGAAGGAGCTCGCTACGCACTGGTGCATGAGCGCGAGCGAGGAGTTGTCGCGCGCGACGATCTGGTCGACCGGAACGTCGATGAGCGGGGAGAAGATCTCCCGGAGGCTCAGCAGCCCCTTCGGCGCGCCGCCGTAGTTGCGCAGGTCGCCCTCGGCGTCCGTGGCGTGCTGGCCGGCCCCGGGCAGGTCCAGGATCCCCTCGGAGAGGTCGAGCTGCGCCGCGCAGGGCTTGCCGCGGGTGATGTCGAGCTTCAGGCCGGCGGCCACATACTCCTCGTACCGCGTGCGCGCCGCCTGCGCGGCCCCAGCGAGGGCCTGGGCGTCAACCTTCGACATGGTGCTCCTTGAGGGACGTCGTTTCGGGTGGCGATCGAGCCAACCCTACCGACGCCCCGGAAGCGCGGTCACCTCCCTGGCGCCCCGCCGCGAGCGGGGTCGGCCACGGTCACCCCGCCGACCCTCATGACACCGACCGGACGCCCCTCGCATGGGGTGAACCCCCTGCCCAGGGCCCTGCTCCCGGCGCTGCGGCCCCTCCTGGATACGGCTGAGCCCTCCTCACCCCGGGTGAGCTCCCGTCCAGACGAGAGCTCACCCGGTCTGTCGGGGGTCCGGTCGGCGAAGGAAGGGTTGATTCCCTGTCGGACCTCGCCTCCAGAGTGAGCCCACCCGGTCCGGCGAGGGTTCGACCGCAGCCGGGAGAGTTCGGCGGCACTCCTGCGCTAGCGCGCGAACGCCTTCTGCGGGCCGATCGTCCCCTTGTCGATGACCGGGTTGATGACTGGACTCGTGATGATCTCGCGCCAGTCGAACCGGAACCCACACATCGGGCAGTCCGGCCACGGGATCACCTTGATAGGGGGCTTCACCTGGTAGACGCAGTCCCGCAGGTTCCCGGACGCACACGGTGAGGCCGACGCCGTGGTCGCCGGGATCGCCAGCGCCGCGGTACCCACCACGACGACGGCGAGGGCCCGGGCGGTCCGGCGGCGGATCGGAGAAGTATCGGTCATGGTCGGCTCCTCACGGTGAGGGGAGCGAGCGAAGTGCCGCTCCCGCACCCGTACAGAGCGATCCGCCGACCGGCTGATACACCCCCGAGTCAGCCGCACGCCCGGTCAGCCGTTGCGGCGAGACTCGCTGCGAGCCCGGGAGGCGACCTTGGCCCGCTCCGTCGCGTCCAACTCGACCTTGCGGATCCGGACCGCCTCGGGCGTCACCTCCACGCACTCGTCCTCGCGGCAGAACTCCAGGCACTGCTCCAGCGACAGCCTGCGCGGCGGGACCAGGCGCTCCAGCACCTCCGCGGTCGAGGACCGCACGTTGGTGAGCTTGCGCTCCTTGGTGATGTTGACGTCCATGTCGTCGGCGCGGGAGTTCTCGCCGACGATCATCCCTTCGTAGACCTCGGTGGTCGGCTCCACGAAGAGGGTGCCCCGCTCCTGGAGGTTGAACATCGCGTATGTCGTCGCCGCGCCGCTGCGATCCGCCACCAGGGACCCGGTCACCCGGGTCGAGATCGGGCCGAACCACGGCTCGTACCCGTCGAACACGTGGTGCGCCACACCGGTCCCCCGCGTGGTGGTCAGGAACTCGGTGCGGAACCCGATCAGCCCCCGCGAGGGGACCGTGAACTCCATCCGCACCCACCCCGTGCCGTGGTTGACCATCTGGCTCATCCGGCCCTTGCGGGCGGCGAGGATCTGGGTCACGTCGCCCAGGTACTCCTCCGGCACGTCGATCGTCAGTCGTTCCACCGGCTCCTGGACCTGGCCGTCGACCGTGCGGGTGACGACCTGCGGCTTGCCGACCGTCAGCTCGTAGCCCTCGCGGCGCATCTGCTCGACCAGGATCGCCAGGGCCAGCTCACCGCGTCCCTGCACCTCCCAGGAGTCCGGTCGGGCGGTCGGGAGCACCCGCAGGGACACGTTGCCGACCAGCTCGCGGTCGAGCCGGTCCTTGACCAGCCGGGCGGTCACCTTCGAGCCGCGCACGCGCCCTGCCATCGGTGAGTTGTTGGTGCCGATCGTCATCGAGATCGCGGGCTCGTCGACGGTGATCAGGGGCAGCGGGCGCGGGTCGACCGGGTCGGCGAGGGTTTCGCCGATCATGATGTCCGGGATGCCGGCGATGGCGATGATCTCCCCGGGTCCGGCGCTGCGCCCGGCGTCGAGCGGGGTGCGCTCCAGGCCCTCGGTGACCAGCAGCTCGGTGATCTTGACGGTCTGGATGCTGCCGTCCCGACGGCACCAGGCGACCTGCTGACCCTTACGGATCTCGCCGTTGCGCACGCGCAGCAGCGCGAGCCGTCCCAGGAAGCTGGAGGAGTCGAGGTTGGTGACGTGGGCCTGCAAGGGGGCTTGCGGGTCGAACGTCGGCGCCGGCACGGTCGCCATGATCGTGGCGAACAGCGGCTCCAGGTCGGCGTTGTCCGGGAGCGTGCCGTTCTCCGGCCGGGTGAGCGAGGCGCGACCGGCCTTCGCCGAGGCGTACACGATGGGGAAGTCCAGGGCGTCGTCGTGCTGGCGGTCGTCGTCCGACCCCTCCAGCAGGTCCATGAACAGCTCGTAGACCTCGTCCTCCACCTCGGCGATGCGACTGTCGGGGCGGTCCACCTTGTTGATGCACAGGACGACCGGCAGGCGCGCCGTGAGGGCCTTGCGGAGGACGAAGCGTGTCTGGGGCAGCGGTCCCTCGGAGGCGTCGACCAGCAACACGACCCCGTCGACCATGGACAGGCCCCGCTCGACCTCGCCGCCGAAGTCCGCGTGACCAGGGGTGTCGATGATGTTGATCGTCACGCCGTCGTCGCAGCCGGCCTCGTGGGCGGACGGTCCCGCGTAGTGGATGGCCGTGTTCTTGGCCAGGATCGTGATGCCCTTCTCACGCTCCAGGTCGCCCGAGTCCATGACGCGATCGAGCGCCTCGGAGTCGCCGCGGTGCGCTGCGCCGAGGGCCCCGCCCTGGATCAGCATCTTGTCCACGAGCGTGGTCTTGCCGTGGTCGACGTGCGCGACGATCGCAACGTTACGGATGTCGGCCCGCGTGGCGCTGTGGTCGGCGGCGGCGTTCGCGGCGGGGCCGGAGGTCTGGTCGGTGGCGCTGGGAATCGGCACAACCGCCATTGTCTCAGCCGCTGCGGGGTGCTCCAACCACGGCCTGGCAGCGCGTCAGGTCGAACCCACCGCTTGCACGACGGACACATTGCACACAAAAGGGTTGTACGGCAAGGTTGTTGTACAACGATTTTGTTGTACACTCTCCCAATGAGTCGGTCCCTGTCCGATATCGAGCCGCTGGAGCCCAATCCCGGCGGCGTTGTCGACCCTGAAGATCTTGTCGGCCGAGACGCAGAGCTGAACGGGCTCCTCCGCCACGTCGCTCAGGGCGGCGCATACGTCGTGGGCGACCGTCGCATGGGCAAGACCTCCCTCGTCAAGAAGGCAGTCACGGAATTGCGTGCCGTCGGCCACACCGTGGTGTACGCCTCCGCCGAGACCAGCAGTCTGTCCACGTTCAGACCACTCTGCTCGCCGAGATCCGGAAAGAGGCGAGACTGGGCAAAGGCATCACCGAGTGGGAGGCTCAACTCGACGGTGAAGCCTCCCTGCGGATCGCTGGTACGGGGCTGCGCCTGTCGGGATCTCTCAAACGCACAGGTCAGCCAATGGACGAGGACTTGCTTCTCCTGTGCGCCGAGGCGGTGCGGGCGCACGGACCCCATCGCCTCGTGCTGTTCATCGACGAGGTTGCCGTCCTGGCCAACGCTCTCGCGGCGCAAGACCCGGAGGCCGGCTTGGAGTTCCTGCGGTCGCTGCGCCGGTCGCGCCAGAGTCTCGACAACGTCACGGTGGTGTTCGCAGGGTCTGTGGGGCTGCACCACGCCATCAGTGACCTCACCGTGATCAACGACTTGCCCGAGGTCGAGGTGGGTCCGCTCCTCCGTGAGGACGCGCTACTTCTCGCCCGGCGTTTGATACTCGGCGTGTTCGACGTCGACGACCCCGCCATGGCCCGGGACGTGGCGACGTTGTGCAGCGACATCCCCTTCTACATGCAGGCTCTGGTGAGCCGACTGCGCATGCTCGAATCAGCCCCGGGCGAGACCCGGCACATCGAAGGCGCCGTGGACGATGCTCTCGCCAGCGACTTGTGGCACACCGACCATTACTACGACCGCATTGATCGGTACTACGGCGACGACGCACGCCTCGTGATCGCGGCGATGGACGTTCTTGCCGACGGGTCCGTGCGTTCGCTGGGCTCGCTCCTCGTCGACGTCAACGCCGCCGACCCGCTTCATCCGGTCGAGCGATCCGCACTCGGCCAGGTGTTGCGCCGGATGCAGCGCGATCACTACGTCACAACGCGTCCGGGTGGTTATCGCGTCGCGTCTCCGCTGCTCGCTCGCATCTGGCGCGCGACCAGGGAACGCCGATGACCGCGGCAGTCGATCGGCGTGGCGGAGTCCTTGCCTACACCCCCTCCCGCGAGGCAGGCGCGACGCTCGATGCGCGAACCGTCGGCCGCGACGACCTCCTCAAGGTCCTTGCCTCGCGATTCGCGACCGCGGCTCGGTCCAAGAACCGCATCCATAGCTTGCTTGTCGGCCCGCGGGGCTCTGGGAAGTCCCACGTGGTGGAGGTCGCGCTGCATCGCATGCGCCAAGACGAGACGCTGCGCGACCGGTTCGCGGTCGTCGGCGTCCCCGAGGACGGTCTCGGCATCACGCGTTTCAGTGACATCGTCGACCTCGTCTGGCGGGAGCTGGGGGGAGGGACTGGTGGCACGCGGCGCCAGGCCTCCCACTGGTCTCAGGTGACCGACCTCCTGGGAGGTCGCGTCCTTCTCCTGGT
>CAKUSI010000143.1 GCA_934678955.1 uncultured Austwickia sp.
CGTACATTCGCCGCCCACGGGCGGGAAACGACGCCGGGCGCCAGGGGCGTTGCGTACATTCGCCGCCCACGGGCGGGGAAGGCGTTGACTGAGGGACACCTTCCGTCAAGCGTTCGGGAGCCGCTCCGCGGCACCCAGTCGGTCGAGCAGGAATGCGGCCTCGAAGGCGTACTGCTCCCACGCGTCGTAGCGCCCGCTGCGTCCCCCGTGCCCGGCCTCCATCTCCGTGCGCAACAGAACGGGCCGCTGCGTCAGGTCCTGGTCGACCGTGGCCCGGAGCGCGGCGACCCACTTGGCGGGCTCGGTGACCTTCACCCGCGTGTCGTTCAGGCTCGTGGTCGCGAGAATGGCGGGGTACGTGAGCGGGCGGATGTTCTCGTACGGGCTGTAGGAACGCATGCACGCGTACGCGTCCGGGTCGTGTAGCGGGTCGCCCCACTCCTCGCGCTCCACGACCGTGAGGGGCAGCGACTCGTCGAGCATCGTGGTGAGCGCGTCCACGAACGGGACGTCCGCGTGCGCGACGGCGAAGAGCTCCGGCGCCAGGTTCAGAGTTGCTCCGACCATCAGACCTCCGGCGGATGCCCCCTGCAGGCCAAGCCGACCCGGTGCGCACCAGCCGCGCTCGAGCAGGTGCCGCGCGCAGGCCACCATGTCCGTGAACGTAGTGGGTTTGGCCCCGAGCCGGGCCTGCTCATACCAGGATCGGCCCATCTCGCCGCCGCCTCGGACGTGCGCGATCGCGAAGACCACGCCCCGGTCGAGCAGCGACGGTCGGTAGACGGAGAACCACGGATCCAGGCTGGCCTCGTAGGACCCATACCCATACAGGATCGCCGCCGGCCCGTCCTCACCTCTCCCCCTGGGGTCCTCGCCGTCGAACAGGTCCGCTCGGTAGATCAGCGAGAGGGGGACAGCCACGCCATCGCTCGCGGTCACCCACTCGCGGCGCTGCACGTAGAGCGCGGGGTCGTAGCCGGGCACCTCCTGCCGCTTGAGCACGGTGATCGCACCGCTCGCGACCTCGTATTCCAGCACCGCCCGCGGCGTGACGAACGACTCCGCGATCAGGCGCAACGAATCCGACTGCCACTGCGGGTTGTTGCCGAGCACAACCGTGGCGAGTGTCGCCTCGCCGACAACGATGGACCGCGGTGCGCCCCATCCGGTCGGGGACGCCTGCGACGGGGCCGAGAGGGCGAGCTGCGGGAGTCCCTCGACGCGCCGCGTCACGACGACGTGCCCGGCGAACGCGTCCACGCCGAAGTACCGGACCCCCGGCTCGGGTACCACCCAGGCGATCCGCGCCTGCCGCGGCACCAGCGGCCCGCCGTCAACGGGTCGCGTGCCGAGCGGCGCCCAATCGACGCCGAAGTCGGGGCTGGTCTCGTTGTGGGTGAGGAAGATTCCCGGACCGGCGGGTTCCACCTCGTACTCGACGCCTTCGGTGCGCCCGGCGACCGACGCCAGCCCCCGGCCACCGCTACCGTCGCCCTCCGCCTCCCCCGAGGTGGCCTCGGTAGCCACGGACGCGAGGTCGGCCAGCCATATCTCCGAGGTGTTCTTGGCCGCTGAGGAGACGACCAGCCACCGGCCGTCGCGGGACTCGCCGATCGAGAGCCAGAAGCGCTCGTCCCCTTCGCGCAGCAGCATGCGGTCGGAGGAAGGGTCATCCCCGACGCGATGCAGCCAGACCTCGTGGGGCCGCCATGCGTCGTCGACGCGCGTGTAGACCAGGTGCGTCCCGTCGGCGGTCCACACCAGCCCGTAGCCGACGCCGCGCAGGGAGTCGTCGAGAACCACGCCGTCCGCGATGCGCCGGACGGTCACGTCGAAGCGCTCGTCCCCGCGGCGGTCCACCGCGAACGCGACCAGCGCGCCGGACCGATCCACCTCGCAGGCGCCGAGGGCGAAGTAGTCCGCGCCGGCGGCCTCGACGTCTCCGTCGATCAGGACCTGTTCCCCCGGCAGCGGAACTCCCGGCTCGGGCGCCGGACGCGGCGCTCCGGCCTGATCCTCGACGCGGCATTCGGCGGGATACTGCCGGCCTTCGGCGGTGCGCGAGTAATACCACCAACCGCGGTCCAGGACAGGCACCGACAGGTCGGTCTCCTTCACGCGCGAGCGGATCTCGGCGACCAACTCCTCCCGCAGTGGGCCCAGGTGGGCGGTGACCGCCCCGGTGTAGGCGTTCTCCTCCTCGAGGTAGGCGCGCGTCCTACTGTCATCAGTTCTGCTCAGCCATGCATACTGATCGACGAACACATCACCGTGGTGCTTTCGCACGCTGGGCCGGACCGCGGCTACCGGGGGGGTCGACATGGTCCGACCCTACGACGACGCCTCGTGGCGCTCGTCGCATGGCGGCGCGAGCGGTTACACGGCCGAGCGACGCGGCGAGCGACGGCGCCGTCGGCGCGATGGGGGAAGGACGGGCACAGGTCTCGTGGATGAGGAATCGGCAGGGTTGCCTGCGCGCATCCTGCTCACCGGCGCGACGGGATTCGTCGGCCAAGGGTTGCTCGAACGTCTTCTCGCCGACCACCCGGGGTGCTCGGTCGACGTCCTGATGCGCTCGGGCCCGCAGGAATCGGCTCGATGCCGGCTGGGGAATCTGTTGTCCCGCGGGGTATTCGGCCCGTGGCGCGAACGGGTCGGCGATGCGGCCGCGGCAGCCGCTGTCGCGGAGCGCGTCACCGTCCTGGAGGGATCCCTGGCGGACCTGGGGCCATTGATCGCGCAGCGGCCCCCCTACGACGTCGTCCTCCACTGTGCGGGCGACGTTTCGTTCGACGGGCCGATCGATGCGGCGTTCGCCTCCAACGTCGGTGGTGCGGTGAGCCTGTACGAGGCGCTGCGCGAGGCCGGGACCGCCCCCCACGTGGTCCACGTGTCGACCGCCTACGTGTGGACCGACCGCGTGATGCTCGCCCTGGAGGAGCCTGTCCCGCACGACGTGCCCTGGCGCCGCGAGTACACGTCGGCGCTGGCCCAGCGCGCGCGGCGCGAGGCGGAATGGCACGCCGATATCGCATCGACCGAACTCGTCGGGAAGGCCCCGTCCACACCGGCTCAGCGCGACCGTCGCCGGGGACGGTGGGTGGAGACGCAGCTCGTCCACGACGGACACGATCGGGCGCGCGAGCTGGGCTGGACCGACGTCTACACGTTGACGAAGGCGCTCGGCGAACGTGTCGCCGAGGAACTGTGGGCCGATGGACCCCTCACGATCCTGCGCCCCACCATCATCGAGAGCGCCCTGGCCCAGCCCTACGAGGGATGGATCGACGGCTTCAAGGTCGCCGACCCCCTCTTCGCCGCCTACGCCAAGGGTCGGCTACCCGGGTTCCCGGGCCTCCCGGACGCGGTCGTCGACGTCGTCCCGGTGGACTTCGTCGTGAACTCGATCCTCGCGGCGGCCGCCACCCCGCCGGCTGCGGGGCGGACCCGTTACCTGCACGTGGGGACCTCGACGACCAACCCCATCACCATGGACGAGATCCGTCGCCACGTGCAGGGGTACTTCGCGGAGTGTCCGTGGGTCGACTCCGCGGGGGTAACGGTGCGGCCCGCGCCCTGGCGGTTCTCGCGCCCAGGCGCCTTGGCCGCCAAGCTCCGCCACCGTCAGTCCGTGCTCCAGGCCGTCACGCGCCTGACGTGCCACGCGCCGGGTCGCCGCGGACGTGCCCTTCGGCGACGGATCGGTGACTCCACGCGTCGGCTCTCGCTCACCCACCAGTTCGTGAAGCTGTATGAGCCCTACACCTCGAGTCGGACCTGCTTCGACGACCGAGCGGGGCGGATCCTCGCGGCCCGCATGCGCGAGCTCGTGCCCGCCAGGACCGGCTCCCGCACGCACGCGTGGGATTTCGATGCGACCCGCATCCAGTGGGGGGAGTACTGGACCCGGGTCCACCTGCCCGCGCTGGTCGATCTGATGCTGGCCACCGGCGGCCGGGCCCAGGAGTGCCGGCGACGCCCACCCGCCCCGCTCGAGAGCGACCTGGCCGGAGTGCGGGTCGTGCAGCGGCCGGTGGCTGCCGTCGTGGAGGGGCTCGCTGCGGCCGGCCTCGCGCTCCTCACCGATCCTCTCAGGCAAACGCCGGAGCTCAGACAGACGCCGGAGTTCAGGCAGACGCCAGACAGGACGGCCCCAGGAGCGCCTTCAGGTCGCCGAACAACGCCGGGCTCGCGCTGACCCGCAGCGAATCGTCGAGGCGCATCAGGACGGTCCGGCCCGGCTGCGTCAGCTTGACCTGCACCTCGGTGGCACCGGGGTGCTCGACCAGCACCTCCTTCAGCCGCTCTGCGAGCCCGGTCGTCGCCCGGGTCAACGGGAGGGAGACCACGACCGGTCCCCGCGGCCCCTCGGAGAGGTCCGGCAGCGTGAGGTCCTGGGCGTAGAGGCTGGTCGAGTCGTCCCGCCGGTTGACGCGGCCGCGTACCGCGCAGACCACGTCGGTAGCGAGCATCGTCGAGACCGTCAGGTAGGTCTTGGGGAAGAACAGGCACTCGATCGCCCCCTCCAGGTCCTCCACCGTCACGATCGCCCACAGCTCGCCATTCTTGGTGCGTTTCAGCTGCAGTCCGGTGATCAGGCCGGCGACCGTCACCGTGGCCCCGTCGCCGCGGCCGCCCTCCTCCACGGACTGCGTGAGGGAGGAGATCGCGGTGTCGGCGTGCCGGGTCAGCACATGCTCGATGCCGAACAGCGGGTGGTCTGAGACGTACAGGCCGAGCATCTCGCGCTCGAAGGCGAGCTCCGTCGTCTTGTCCCACTCCAGGTCGGGGATCGGCGGCAGCCCGGACAGCGCGTCCGCCGCGCCGGCGTCGGCTTCTCCACCGAAGGCCGCGAAGAGGCTGTCCTGCCCGACCGCTTCCTTGCGCTTCACGTCGACGAGCGCGTCCACATACTGCTCGTGGATCCGCAACAGACCGTGCCGTGGGTGACCGAGGGCGTCGAACGCGCCACCCTTGATGAGCGACTCGATCGTGCGCTTGTTGCACACCACCGCAGGGACCTTGTGCAGGAAGTCCGCGAAGGACGTGAACTCGCCCTTCTCCGCGCGGGTCGCCACGATCGCCTCGACCACGTGGGCGCCGACGTTGCGCACGGCGGCCAGCCCGAAGCGGATGTCCTCGCCGACGGCGGCAAAGAACCCGATCGAGGAGTTCACGTCGGGCGGCAGCACCTTGATGCCCATCCGGCGGCACTCCCCCAGATAGAGCGCCGACTTGTCCTTGTCGTCCCCCACCGAGGTGAGCAGGGCCGCCATGTATTCGGCCGGATAGTTGGCCTTGAGGTAGGCGGTCCAGTAGCTGACCAGGCCGTATGCGGCCGTGTGCGCCTTGTTGAAGGCGTAGTCGGAGAACGGGACGAGGATGTCCCACAACGTCTTGATGGCGGCCTTGGAGTAGCCGTTGGCGAGCATCCCCTCCTCGAAGGGGACGTACTCGGCGTCGAGCACCTCCTTCTTCTTCTTGCCCATCGCGCGGCGCAGCATGTCGGCCTTGCCGAGCGTGTAGCCGGCCAACTTCTGGGCGATCTGCTGGACCTGCTCCTGGTAGATGATCAGGCCCTGCGTCATCGAGAGGATCTCGTCGAGCGGCTCGGCCAGCTCGGGGTGGATCGGGACGATCGGCTGGCGGCCGGTCTTGCGCAACGCGTAGTTGGTGTGGCTGTCCGCGCCCATCGGCCCGGGCCGGTAGAGCGCGAGCGCCGCGGAGATGTCCTCGAAGTTGTCCGGCTGCATGAGCCGCAGCAGCGAGCGCATACCGCCGCCGTCGAGCTGGAAGACGCCGAGGGTGTCGCCGCGTTGCAGGAGCTTGTATGCCGCCTCGTTGGTGGGGTCCTTGGACAGGATGTCGAGGTCGATCTCCTCGCCGCGGTTCTCCTTCACGTTGGCGAGGGCGTCGTCGAGGATCGTCAGGTTGCGCAGCCCCAGGAAGTCCATCTTGACCAGGCCGAGCGACTCGCAGCTCGGGTAGTCGAACTGGGTGATGATCTGGCCGTCCTGCTCGCGGCGCATGATCGGGATCACGTCGACCAGCGGCTCGCTGGACATGATCACGCCGGCGGCGTGAACCCCCCACTGGCGCTTCAGCCCCTCCAGGCCGAGCGCGGTGGCGACGACCTCCTGGGCCACGGGGTCGGAGGAGTGCAGGTCGCGGAACTCCTGGGCCTCGGCGTAGCGCTTGTGCTCGGGGTCGAAGATCCCGGAAAGCGGGATGCCCTTGCCCATCACGTCCGCGGGCATCGCCTTGGTGAGCCTCTCCCCCACGGCGAACGGGTGGCCGAGCACCCGGGCGGAGTCCTTCACCGCCTGCTTGGCCTTGATCGTGCCGTACGTGACGATCTGGGCGACGCGATCGTCGCCGTACTTGTCGGTGACGTACTTGATGACCTCGCCCCGCCGGCGCTCGTCGAAGTCCACGTCGAAGTCGGGCATGGACGGGCGCTCGGGGTTGAGGAACCGCTCGAAGATCAGGCCGTGCGGCACGGGATCCAGGTCGGTGATCCGCATCGCGTAGGCGCACATCGACCCGGCGCCGGACCCGCGGCCGGGGCCCACGCGGATGCCGTTGTCCTTCGCCCAGTTGATGAAGTCGGCGACGATCAGGAAGTACCCCGCGTAGCCCTTGCCGATGATGACGTCCTGCTCGAACTCGGCCTGCTCGCGCGCGTACTCCGGCACGCCCCCGGGGAAGCGGTCGACGAGGCCGCGATGGACCTCCTTGATGAACCAGCTGGTCTCGTCCTCCCCTTCCGGGCAGGAGAAACGTGGCATGTAGCGGCCGACCTCCTCGTGGAAGGAGACCTCGCACAGCTCGGCGATCTGCAGGGTGTTGTCGCACGCCTCGGGCAGCTCGCGCCACATGTGCCGCATCTGCTCGGCGCTCTTGAGGTAGAACTCGTCGGCGTCGAATTTGAACCGGCCCGGGTCCATGAGCGTGGATCCGGACTGCACGCACAGCAGGGCGGCGTGCGACTTGGCGTCTTCGGCGTTGGTGTAGTGCAGGTCGTTCGTCGCGACCAGGGGCAACGAGAGCTCCTTGGCGAGGCGTAGCAGCTCGCGCTGCACCTGCTTCTCGATGGCGAGGCCGTGGTCCATCACCTCGCAGTAGAAGTTCTCCGCCCCGAAGATGTCGCGGAAGTCGCTGGCCGCTTGGACCGCCTCGGCGTACTGCCCCAGGCGGAGGCGCGTCTGCACCTCGCTCGAGGGGCAGCCGGTGGTCGCGATCACGCCGCCGGAGTAAGCCTCCAGGAGCTCCCGGTCCATGCGGGGCTTGAAGTAGTGGCCCTCCAGCGAGGCCAGCGAGCACAGCCGGAAGAGGTTGTGCAGGCCCTCGTTGGTGCGGGCCCACATCGTCATGTGCGTGTATGCCCCGCCGCCGGACACGTCGTCGCGACCGGCGTCCACGCCCCAGCGCACCCGGGTCTTGTCGGTGCGGTGGGTCCCCGGGGTGACGTAGCCCTCGATGCCGATGACAGGCTTCACCCCGTACTTCGTGGACTTCTTCCAGAACTCGTACGCCCCGAAGATGTACCCGTGGTCCGTGGTGGCGACCGCCGGCATCCCCATCCGCGCCGCGGCGGCGAAGAGGTCGTCGATGCGGGCGGCCCCGTCGAGCATCGAGTACTCGGTGTGATTGTGCAGGTGGGCGAAGCCCGACCCGATCTGGGAGGTGGGGGCGGCGGAGGCGTTCGGCTGGCTGGACATCGAGGCGAGTCTAGGCCGCCGCGCACCCGGGACGAGCGCCCCCGGCAAGGCGCGACGTCGCTCCGGCGAGCCGGGCCGGCCCAGAAGCAGCGACGGTCATCGGGCGGGGATCACGAGCAGCTGACCCGCATACACCGCCTCGTTCGGGAGGCCGTTGAAGACCTGGATCGCGCGGGCGGCCTCCGGGAGCGGCACGCCCGGCAACTGCTCGGCGGCCACCTGAGTGAGGCTCTGCCCGTGCTGCACGGTGATCTCATGGTCGGCGGTCTGCCACGGGGCGTGCGCGAACGGCACGAAGCGGATCAGCGCCACCATCGCCACCGCCGTGAACACCGCGAGGGTCCGCACCAGACGCCCTCGGCGCGTGAGCCGCCACGTCCTCCTTCGCCTCCGCGGCAGGGCGAGGGGAGGCACGAGCCGCAGGTGACGCTCCTTCGGCCTCCCCGCCCGTGGTCCCTTGGTCGTCGACGTCCGTGGGGTGCTCCAGTCCAGGGCCACACTCATCACTGCCACCTCCCCGCTCCCATCCACCGGGGCCGCTTCTCGCGACACGCCGAGGGATCGAACACGCTTCCGATTGACGCCTGTGCGATTATTGCCACAGATCGAACAGGATGTCGAGTGGTCGATCGAACGAATGTCTGGAACTTCCCGCACGGGCGACCGTCTCGAGGAGGACTCAACCAGGCGCCACTGACAACCCTGGGACCAGGGAAAACACCAAGGCGGGCCCCATGGGACGGATCCACCGGCTCCCGGAGCGAGACACCGGGTACGGGCTCACCCAGCGCCAGAAGAAGATTCTCGACGTGATCAAGGCGGCGGTGAAGAAGCGGGGCTACCCTCCGAGCCTGCGCGAGATCGGCGAGCAGGTGGGCCTCACCAGCCCCAGCAGCGTCGCGCACCAGTTGTCGGCGCTCGAACGCAAGGGCTACCTCCGCCGCGACCCGCACCGCCCGCGGGCCATCGAGATCGTGAGCATGCCCGCCCAGGCCAGACCGCGCACAGGGGCCGCCGCGCCCACTCCCTCCGTGGTCTCGGACAGGGAGCCCTCGACGCCGCAGCGCCCGGCCGAAGCCGTCGACGAGACCGGATCGGGCGACGCCCGGCCCACGCCGACGTACGTGCCCGTCCTGGGCCGCATCGCCGCCGGCGCGCCGATCCTCGCCGAGGAGGCCGTCGACGACATCTTCCCGCTTCCCCGGCAGATCGTGGGCGAGGGCGAGTTGTTCCTTCTCTTGGTCAGCGGCGACTCGATGATCGACGCGGCGATCTGCGACGGCGACTGGGTCGTCGTCCGCCGGCAGCAGACCGCCGACAACGGCGACGTGGTCGCGGCGATGCTCGACGGCGAGGCGACGGT
>CAKUSI010000144.1 GCA_934678955.1 uncultured Austwickia sp.
ACCGTCTGGGTGCCGGACCCGACCTGGCCGAACCACCTGCCGATCCTACGCAGCGGCACGCTCAAGACCGCGGTCTATCCGTATTTCGACAAGGAAACTTCCGGAGTCGCCTTCGACGCGATGATCGAGACGTTGAAGAGCATTCCTGCCGGCGACGTGGTGCTGCTGCACGGCTGCTGCCACAACCCGACCGGCGCCGACCTGTCGCTCGACCAGTGGCGCACGGTAGCGTCGGTGCTCGCCGAGCGCGGCCTGACGCCGTTCATCGACATGGCCTATCAGGGCTTCGGCAACGGCCTCGAGGAAGATGCGGCCGGCCTGCGCCTCGTCGCCGACGCGGTTCCCGAGATGCTGGTGGCGGCAAGCTGCTCCAAGAATTTCTCGGTCTATCGCGACCGTGTCGGCGTGGCCTTCGTGATCGCCCGCAACGCGGCGGAAGCGGATGTCACCAACGGCCAGCTGCTCGGCGCCGTCGCTGTGTCCGTCCAGGCCCGGCTTGGCCACCAGGAAGCGCAGCCGGTGCCCGAGCTCCTCGTTCGTCGCGTGCACCAGGTCGCGCACCGCCGCCAGGCGGCTGCCCGAGGGCGCCTCGCCGACGCCGACCGAGCCGGTCACACCGGTCGGGGCCCGGTACTCCCCGAACACCTCACGCAGGGCCGACGCCCACTCCCCCGTCGTGATGCCGGCGCGCGCGCACCGCAGCGACGCCGGCATGAGGTTGACCTCGTCGTTCGCCGCGTCCTCCTTGAGCTGGGCGATCGCCGCCTCCGCCTCGGCCTTGCGCGCCGGGTCCGCGTCGCGCTCCTCGCGCCACGCCCGGACCGCCTCCGCGGCCGCCTTCTCGACGGCGGGGTCGACGGTCTGGATCGCGGTGTCCAGGTCCGCGGTGAGCGGGCTGGGCTCGGTGGAGGTGAACTTGTTGAGCCCCACGACGATGTCCTCGCCGGACTCGATGCGCTGACGGCGGGCGGCGTGCGAGGCGACCAGAGCCTGCTTCATATAGCCGGACTCCACGGCCGCCACGGCCCCGCCCATCTCGGCGATCTTGTCCATCTCGGCGCGGGCGCCCTCGATGATCTGCGTGACCTTCGCCTCGATCACCGGGGATCCGTCGAAGATGTCCTCGTACTCCAGCAGGTCGGACTCGAAGGCGAGCACCTGCTGCATCCGCAGCGACCACTGCTGGTCCCAAGGACGCGGCAGACCGAGCGCCTCGTTCCAGGCCGGCAGCTGCACGGCCCGCGCCCGCGCGTTCTTGCTCAGCGTGACCGCCAGCATCTCCAGCACGATGCGCTGAATGTTGTTCTCCGGCTGCACCTCGGTCAGACCCAGCGAGTTGACCTGCACCCCGTACCGGAACCGCCGGTGCTTCTCGTCCGCGACCCCGTAGCGCTCCCTCGTGATCTCGTCCCACATCTGGACGAACGCGCGCATCTTGCACATCTCTTCGATGAAGCGCACGCCGGCGTTGACGAAGAAGCTGATCCGGGCGACGACGTCGCCGAACTTCTCCTCCGGGACCTCTCCGCGGTCGCGTACGCGGTCGAGCACCTCGATCGCGGTCGACAGGGCGAACGCGACCTCCTGCACGGGCGTCGCGCCGGCCTCCTGCAGGTGGTAGCTGCAGATGTTGACGGGGTTCCACTTCGGGATGTTGTTGACCGTGTAGGCGATCGTGTCGCAGGTGAGCCGCAGGCTCGGCCCGGGCGGGAACACGTGGGTGCCGCGCGACAGATACTCCTTGATGATGTCGTTCTGCGTGGTGCCCGCGAGCGAGCGGACCGCGTCCTCGGGCGAGATGTCGCCGCCGCTGGCCTCGGCCTGCTCCCGGGCGGCCACTTCATACATCGAGAGCAGCCACGCCGCCGTCGCGTTGATCGTCATCGAGGTGTTCATCTGCGCCAGCGGGATCTGGTCGAACAGCGCCCCCATGTCCCCGATGTGGGAGATCGGGACGCCGACCTTGCCGACCTCGCCGCGCGCCAGCACGTGGTCGGGGTCGTAGCCGGTCTGCGTCGGCAGGTCGAAGGCCACCGACAGTCCCGTCTGGCCCTTCGCGAGGTTACGCCGGTAGAGCTCGTTGCTCGCCTTGGCGCTGCTGTGCCCGGCGTACGTGCGCATGACCCACGGCTTGCTGCGTTCACCCATGTCAGGACGGTAACCACTAGGCCGCTCCCCCGGCCAGCATTCGCCCGTGAAGATGCTCACAGGCCAGGTCTGCTCGCCGAGCGGTTCGCGGGGTCCAGGCCCGAGCGTCGGCGGCGCGCAGGGGCAGGGCGGCCTCTGCCTCCGTACGATCACCTCATGGTGACGATCTCGCGCGTGTACACGAAAACCGGAGACGACGGCACGACGGCCCTCGGCGATTTTTCCCGGACCGCCAAGACAGACCCGCGGCTCGCTGCGTACGCCGACTGCAACGAGGCCAACGCCGCGCTCGGGATCGCGCTCGCCGCAGGGGGACTCCCCGACGATGTGCGGGCCAGCCTGCTCCGCATCCAGAACGACCTGTTCGACGTCGGGGCCGACCTCTGCAACCCCCTCGCGACGAGCTACAAGTACCCGCCGCTGCGCGTGCAGGAGCCGTGGATCGCCGAGCTGGAGGCCGACTGCGATCGCTACAACGAGCGGGTCGAGACGCTGCGCAGCTTCATCCTGCCGGGCGGCACACCCGCCGCGGCATACCTGCACCTCGCCTGCACGATCACCCGGCGCGCCGAGCGCTCGACGTGGGCGGCCATCGAGGCGTACGGGTGCGAACCGGCCCCGGAGGACGGGTCGGCGCCCGGCGGGGTGAACCGGGCGGCCGCTACCTACCTCAACCGGCTCTCGGACCTGTTGTTCATCCTGGCCCGGGTAGCGAACCTTCCGATCGGTGGGGACGTGCTGTGGCAGCCGGGCGGGGGGCGCGAGGCCGCGCCAACGGCGGCGGCATCGGAGGAGCGAGCGACCGGAGAGAGCTGACCCTGGGCGGACAGCACCGTCCGGCGGGAGCTACCACTCGACCGGCTGGCGTCCCGGGGGCGAGGCCTCCACCCAGGACCGCAGGGCGGTGTACGGCGCATCGGCGAGTGCGAGTTCCACGGTGCCCACGCCCTTGCCGCGTTCGCGGCCGCGCAACCGGGCCAGGACTGACTGACCGTCGTCCGCCTGCCGGGACGCCAGCACGTCGATCCGCTGGCCGTTCGCGAGCTCCAGCCCGGCGCGATCCCAGCAGTGCCGTGGTCGTAGCCGAATACCGAAGAGGGGAAACCAGGCAAGCGACGAGTCGTCGAACCGGAGCAATCCCGGCTTCCACCGAACCCGCTCGTCGCGACGCAGCGCGCACATGATCAGGTCGCCCCCGCGGGCCAGCACGCGACGCCGCACGAAGAGGACGACGAGGAAGGCGAGGGCCAGGACGGCGCAGGCACCGACCACGATCTCGATCGTGATCAGAACCTGCGACACGTCAACTCCGAGAAGCGGTCGTCACAGACTCGGCGACGATGCGGACGTGATCGTTGTCCACCGACAGGAAGCCGGAGTCGATGTGTGCGGTCTGTCGCGAGCCGTCCGCGTCGATGCGCACCTCGCCGTCCACCAACACGGTCAGCAGGGGCGCGTGACCCGGCATGATGCCCAGGTCGCCACTGATGCCGCGAGCCCCGACGAAACTGGCCTCGCCCTCCCAGACCATGCGATCGGCGGCGACGAGCTCGACGTTCAGACTGGACACGGCGGGGCCTCCGGGGGGGGTTGGCGTTCGTTTGGCACAGCATATCGCCCACCTCGCAGACGGGGACGGCGAACCACTGGTCGCGAACCCCCTCGACGGACGCGCGCCCAGCGCCCCTCCCTCTGCGCCAGCCACCCGTTCGAATCCGACAGGAAGCGCGAATTCCCTACCCCTCGTGGGACACTCGTCCACCCCGTCGTAGCATCTAACCGTCCGGACAGACGACAGCCCATCCCGAGGAGACCCGTGGCCGGCAGCTCACCCCAGGACGGATCCACGCAGACGCATGCTCGGCCCCACCCCGCGGCACGGCCGCGGACGGAACGCGCGTCTTCGTCCGCGATCGACGACCCACACGCCGGTGGCACGCCACCTTCGTCCGGGGGATCCGAACGAGACTCCCAGCGCAAGGACGCCCCCCAGGCCTCCGCCGAGCCGCGAGAAGGACTGTCCGCGTGGGAAGCCCTCGGCCGTCATCGCCGGTCGGCCGCAGCGACGACCCTGGTGGGCGCGCTGCTGGGCGCCCTCGTGGCGCTCATGCAACCGACCACGTACACGGGCGAATACCGCCTCGCCGTCGGCCAGGGCGAGATGAGCGCGCTCAACATCCCCGGCTACCCCACCGCGACCAAGGACCTCGCGTCCAACTACTCCCGCTGGGTCACCGATCACGGGGTGGCCGGCATGCGGCTCCCCGAAGGGGTGACATCACTCACAGCCTCCCCGCTGCCCGACTCCTCGGTCGTTCGCATCGAGGCCACCGCCGAGGACCCCGACACCGCAACCGCGGGGGCCAAGAGCGCGGCGGACGCACTCAGCGCCGAGGTGAACCGTGCCCGCTCCGAGAACGACCCGGCCGTCCTCTTGGCCGAGATCGAGTCGCACGCACCCGAGGTATCTCGAGCCCAGGCGGGCGCAGCCGGCACGCTCGCCCGCTACAACAGGGACGTCGTCAACAACGCGCCCGCCGAGGTCATCGCTGCAGACCTAGAGGCCCACGTCCAGACCGACTCCCTCAAGGCCAGACTGGAGGTGCAGCAGGACGCACGCAAGGAGCGCTACCGGCGCCTGGTCTCGACCCGCACCACCGAGGCCCAACTCTTCCCGGTATGGGACGCGCCCTACCTCAGCGGCTCCGACAATGTCCAACGGATCCAACGCGCCGGGCTGATCGGGGGCGGCCTAGGGCTCGTGCTGGCCGCGACGGGGGCCGCCGCTTGGGAGCGCCGACGACGCGGTAATCGCGCGTGAGCGCGCCGCCTGACTCAGCAGTGACGCCTGCCGGAAGCACCATGTGGACCGGCATCTTCCGGCGTCTTGAGGAGCCGGCAGGAGTCCCCTTGGCGGTATGGCTCCTGCTCGCCGGGATCGCGACGAATCTCGTCAACGGAGCAAGTGGGTATCTCGGGCTCCCGATCAGCCCTGACCGCCTCCTCATCCCGCTGGCCCTCCTGCTCATGGCGGCCGACGGGCGCCGGCAGGTGCGACTGCGCCCGGGTCGCCTGCACCTGCTGGTCGGGGCGCTGGTCGCGTGGACGCTCGCATCGATGGCCTGGTATGGAAACCTGGCTGATCAGGTGGCGTTCTTCGCCTTCCTCGACCGGCTGCTGATGCCGTTCGTGCTCTACCTCAGCGCACCCTGGTTCTTTCACACTAAACGTCACCGGGATCTCCTCCTCGCGTTGCTCACCGGGATCGCGTTGTACCTCGGGCTCACCGCTGTGCTGGAGATGTATGCACCCGGCCTGGTCTTCCCCCGCTACATCGTGGACGCCGCTGTCGGGATGCAGTTCGGCCGCGCGCGCGGCCCCTTCGCCGCCGCGGAGGCCATGGGGATGGCCTGCGTCGTCTGCGGATTCGCCGCCGGGCTCCAGGCCAAGCGCGCGCGCGGAATCTGGCGGGCCGTGGCGACGGTCGCCGCCGTCCTCGCCTTCGTCGGCGTGGCGTTGACCCTGACGCGCTCCACCTGGGTCGGAGCCGCCGCCGGGGTGGTTGCTGCCCCGTTGGTCTCCCCGTGGCTGCGCCGCTGGATCCCTGCCGGGGTGGGCGCCGCAGGCTTGGTGGGCACCGCGCTGGTCTTGTCGATCCCGCAGATCGGAGACACTGCGGTGCGCCGCTTCGAGGCGGCCTCGTCGGTGTACGACCGGCTCGGAAGCAACGACGCCGCCTTCGCGCTCTTGGCCGATCGGCCGCTGACGGGTATCGGCTGGCGACGGTTCTATCCCGATGGCTCCGACTGGTTCCGTCAATCCGACGCCTATCCCATGAACAACGTCGTGATCGAGATCCACAATGTGCTGCTGTCCCGCGCCGCCGAGTTGGGAATCCCCGCTGCCCTCGTGCTGCTCGCGATCTGGGTGCTCGGGCCCCTGCGGACCGTGCGCCACCCCGTGACAGGGGACCTGGAAGGATGGCGTCTCCTCACGGCAGCCACCTTTGCCGCGTGGGTGTTCACCGGCTTGTTCGGCCCGTTGGCGCTCCCTTTTCCCACCTACGTCGTCTGGCTCATCGCGGGCGTGGCGGCTGTCCCCGACCTATCCTGCCCGTCCCTGGCACACGACTCGTCGGTCCGGCCAATGGCAGCACCATCGCCACCGAAACAGCCGGAGAGGGACGAGGTGGAGACCACCGCCCGAGAGCATGTCTAATCGGGCCGACCCCAGCCCGCTTGGATCACCTGGACATGGTCCCAGGGAAACCCCTTGAGCTGTTCATAGCTCGGCACACCACTCAGCGTGTCGCGCCACGGGTTGTCGCCGGAACGGGCCCGATGGACGTCGGCGCCCTCTGCCATCACCGCCACGGCACCGCCGCGGTCGGTCACGATGAACCCGTAGCGCTGCGCTGCCCGCGCGATCGCCCGCCCCAGCGGCGTCAGCGGCAGCGACTCCACGTCGATGCCGGGATCGAGGCGCAACCGCGTCCCTTCCTTCAGCGCCGCCGGATCCCTAGCGTCCCCGTCGCTCCGCGTCGCCGGATAGACGTGCCCCTTCGCCGGGTCCGGGACCACCAGTCCCATCGCGTGCTCGATGCGCCCTTCCCGAGCCTCCTGGAGTGTCACCATGTATCCCGTGTGCGCCAAGCCACTGGCGGCGACCCCGTATGGGAACTCGAAGGCCCCGCCCGCCTCCGACACGCGATCGATCCTCCCGCCCCAGCAGGCCTGCCACGTGCCGTCCGGGCGGCGCACCGCCTTCCAGAACTCCCACAGCGTGTCGGAGTCCGGTTCCCAGACCGCCAGGTGGCCGTCGCTCCCCTCCGCCGGCACCGCATGCTCGGGAATCGGCACCTCGCGAAAGTAGGCGGGCCCGTCGTACAGCTTCCCCGGGATGGACGGCTTGTCCTGACAGTTGTCGAAGGCCACATCCCCCCGAGGCGTGTCCGGGGTCGCCCTGACGAACGAGGCAGAGAACTTGGTGGTGTTCAAGGCCGCCACGCCGTTGTAGCGGCCGGTGACCTGCGCCTTCAGTCGCCGTGCCATCGCAGGCGTCCGCGGATCCACAGGCGCGGCGGAAATATCCGCGTAGAAGGGGGAATCGGGCGCGAACCTCGGATAGGGCCCGAAGCGCTCGTCGGCGTGGGGGGTGCTCGGCACCGGCGCCGGGATCTCCGGGCGTCGCTCCGGGCGCAGAACGCCCACGGCGAGCGCGAGGACCACGAGTACGACCGCGAGGGCCGCTACGAGGGCGGAGGGGACCCGGCGCCTGCGCGAAGCCTCAGGCGCCGCCACGGCGTCCCGCCCATGCGCGGAGGCGGTGAAGGCCGATCGTCGCGGCGAGATACGCGATCAGGATCGGCGCCGCAGCGAGACCGCAGAGAAGTAACCCGATCCCGCCGTGGGGCAAGTCGAATCGGGTTATCGACCAGGCTGTCCCATACGCCACCAGGCAGCTGGCCGCTGCCGCCAAAAGGAGCGGCACCCATGGCAGGCCTGCGTGCAAGGGAGGCAGGGGCTGCGGCAGGCGCCGGGTCGCCGAGGACAGGTACCCGAAGGCCACCGTCTGACCGATCACGGTGGCCACCGCGACGGCGACGGCACCGAACATGCTCACGGCGGGGACCGCTAGTCCGAGGCTGACCACGACCGAGATGATCCCGGCGCGCATCTCCAGCTCCGGGTGGCCCGACAACATGGCCCAGATCTGGGTGACGAGCGGTAGCAGTGCGAACAGGTGCGCGAACAGCATGATGCTCGCCACGAGGCCGGGCATGGCCGAGTCCAGCGGGAGCCACACGTTCACCCCTACGAACACGGCAGGCACCCCCACCGCGACCCATCCGCACACGAAGACCGCCCACGTGCGTTGAATGTCCGCGGCCTGCCGGGCGGCGGCGGGCGCTCCTTCGGCCGAGAGGGCTCGACCGAGGAGCGTCTGGATGGGACGCGTCGGGCTGACGGGCAGCTGGCGCATCTGCTGGGCGAACGTGACGCCTGGGCCGAAGTATGGAACCTGCAGCGGCGCCAGGCGACCCACCACCAGGATCGTGCCCTGCTGCCCGAAGAGGTTGACCAGCCCGGTCACCTGGACCTTCCACGAGAAGAGCAGGACCTCGCGCAGCTGCGTGCGGGACAGCAAGCGGAGCCCTGCGCGGCTCAGGTAGGCCATCGACGCGGGCACGATCGTCAGCGTCGAGAACACCTGCTGGGCGATGAAGGCGTACGCGATGCCGCGCAGACCCATCCCCTGGCTCAGCACGAAGACCAGCCCGACAGCGTTGATCGCCGAGCCGCCGACCCAGGTGAGGGACGTGAGCGCGAATCGCTGGTAGGCGGCGAGCACCGAGGCGAAGAGGTTCCTGGCGAGCGCGACGCCGGTCCCGACGATCAGGACCCGGAAGAGGAAGAGCATGTCCTCGCGCAGGTGCGCGGGCGCATGGAAGAAGTCCACGAGCGCGGGCGACAGGGCGAACACCCCCGCGAACAACACCGTCGTGCCAGCGGCGATCACGGCCAGGAGCGTCCCGAGCAGCCGAGTCGTCGCCTCTTTGTCGTCGGTGCCGGCGTACAGCACGAAGTACCGTTGCGCGGTCCGTCCGATCCCGCCGTCGAACTGTCCGAGGAACGTGCCGAGCGTGCTCGTCACGAGGAAGAGACCGAAAGCGACAGGGCCGAGCGTGCGGATTACGTAGGGGGTGAGCGCGAGGTTCACCGCCAATGGGGCCATCATAGCCAGCGTCTGCCA
>CAKUSI010000145.1 GCA_934678955.1 uncultured Austwickia sp.
GGTTCGACCTCCTCTGGCCCACGGGCGCGTTGCCGTCGGCGCGTCGGGGGGCGGGACGGCGCCGCATGGCGACCAGCCCCGCAGCCATCTGGACGACGTCGCGCCCCCGCACCCGGGTCGGGGACTGCGCGTGGTCTTCGTCCAGAAGCACCGGGATCTCGGTGACCGGGAGTCCGTGCGCCGCCGCCACGTAGATCAGCTCCGTGGGAAAGAGGTAGCCCTTCTCCACCAGGGCCGGAAGCACCTCGCGAGCCCACGCGGTCGGAACGAGCAGTGTGCCCTGGGTGTCGCCCACGGGCAGGTCCAGCAGGCCCCGCCGCGCCTGCCGGAAGACCGCGCTGAGCGTACGCCGCACCCACGGACGCGGCACGTAGGAGCCGGGATGCGCCTTGGAGCCCACCACGACGCCCGCCGGGCGCCCGGCGTCTCGCCACGCCTCCAGATCGGTGGTCCCGAAGGGAAGATCGTCGGCCGTGAGCAGGGCGACCGGGTTGACTGCCGCACGCAGACCCTCGCGGTAGGCGCAGCCGAGCCCAGGGGCGCTGCGCAGGGCCCGGATCGGGACCGCCGCGTCCGTATCGACCAGTCGTTGTGCGACCGCCCACGTGTCGTCCGACGAGGCGTTCTCGACGATGAGGATCTCCCCTCCCTCGCCGCGCGCATGGGCGGCCGGCGCCCCGCGGTCCTCTCGTCGAACGGCCAGCGTGTCCGCCAGCCGTGCCACCGTGCGTTCGAGCACCCCGGAGGCGTCGCACGCCGGGACGATGGCGGACACGCGAGGAATACCGCTCACGGTGCAGGCCGGGTCGTCGCCCGGCCGTCATAGCCGGGCGCGACGGGCGCGTGGGGGCGGGCCGCCCGGACATCGGCGTAGACCCAGTGCCGGTAGGCCAGGTAGTTCCAGGTCGTGGTCAGCGCGGTGGCGATGAGTTGGCTCGTCGCCAGCCCCAGGCCGACGCGCTCGGCGAGCGCGTGCAGCACCGCCTGGGCGACGGCGTTGAAGCCCACCAGGAGGGCGTATCGCGCCAGCGAGCCCGCGATGGTCGCCGTGGACCGGAAGGCGACCACCCTCTGGAGGGTGTAGCTCACCAGGAACGTGAGGAGGAAGGCCACGGGCGCGGCCACCCAGGGGCGGTTCCACCCCAGCCCCTCCACGAAGGCAACGAGCAAGACGACGTTCACCCCGTAGGAGAACAGCCCCACCGCCAGGTAGCGCACCAGGCTGCCGCCGTCGACCGCGGACCGCACCCGGCGTTCCTGGACACCGGCGGCGCGGCACCTCGCCCTGGGGGCGTCCATACGACTCAGCATGGCTGGCACTCCACGAAAACACATTGTGCTACACGCGAATTCAAGTGATGAGGCCGAGTTCCGGTCGGCGCGCCTCCGTCGAGATTCGGACGTCCGACGCCGGTCGCACCCGGTCCTGCCCCTCCTGCAGGAGCGGTGCTGAGCCCATCCCGGTCCGCGGGGAATGCAGCTCACCTGGTCTCCTCTCACCTCACGGCGTCTTGGGCCATGTCACCTCGACCTCTTCGCGGAGCCCGTAATAGAGACGTATGTAGCCTTCGTACCTCTCCCGGTCGAAGGCCCGCGAATACAGGTACTCCGGGCGGGGGAACGAGTCGGGCAGGCTCACCGTCGCGCGCTCTCCTCGCGCCGCCGCCTCCAGTTGCGCGCCGGTGGGACGCCACCGCTCGTCGTTGGCCATCATGCCGGTGAGCACGACCGCGGACGCAGGGACGGCGATCGCGCACCCGGCAGCAAGCGCCGCCACGGCGAGGCCGCGCGGCACCCGTCCGGACACCGCGTCGAGCCGCGCGGGAAAGGCGTGGGCCGCGAGCCGTGGCGCGAGCGCAGGGCCGGCGGCGGCCAGCGTCGCGGCAAGCAGCCACAGGAGGCCCGGGAGGAAGGCCCGGACGGTCGCGATCCCGAGCGCCACCGGCAGGAGGGCGGCACCTGTCGCGCCCGCCAGCGCCAGGGCACACTCGGGGTAGCCGGCAGAGGACAGCAGCGGTGCGGCGGCCAGGAATCCCCCGACGAGCAGCGCTCCGGACACCCACGACACCGCCAGCAGAGGCAGACCCACCTCGACGCTGTCGGGCGGAGTCGCCAGCGCGCGCCACGCCATTGCTGCGATCGCCAGCGCGCAACCCCCGGCGCAGGCTCCTGCGGCCACCCTCGCCCGGCTCGCCGGCACGCGTCCGGCCGTAGCCGCGGCGGTCAGCACCGCGCACACCAGGGCGACGAGAGCGACCAGGACGGGCCACGTCGTCAGCCAGAGGTGGTGGGCGCCGGTCGGGACGGCCTGGATCCAGACGCCCGGTCCCCGGTCGTCGCCGCCGTCGCGGAAAGCCCCGAACCGCGCCCAAAAACCGGGGGCCAGCAGCTGGGCCGTCAGCCCCACCGCAGAAGTCACCGTCCAGGCGATCAACCGGCGGTCGCGGAAGCGCCCACGCAGGAACCAGCAGGATGTCACCAGCGCCGCGGTGGTGAACGAGCTGATCTCATGCGCCAGATGGGCCGTGAGGATCGCGCCACCGGTCACCACGGCCTGGCCGACCCCGGTGACCTCCCCGCGCAGCCACGCCGCTAGGCGGAGCCCGACGAAGAGCGTCAGTGCGGTCGGCACGACGTACGAGACCGTCGACGACATCCAAAAGAGAGCGTCCCCACCGATCCGGGGAAGGGTCGCGACCGCGATCAGCGCCCAGGAGGCACCCGCGGCGCCGGGCAGCACGGAGCGCCAGTCGCCGCGCCCCGGCCCGACGCCGTCGGCGGCCCACCGCCACAGGAGGACGGCCACGAGCGTGAAGAGCACCGGCGCAAGGAGGGGCCACAGCCACGGACCGGGCGCGAGCAACGCCCGAACCAGCGCGTCCGTGGCACGCCCGTTCACCTGCGTGTAGTCGACCCAGTAGCTGGACCACCACTGCGCGAGCGTCGTTCGACCGCCGGGCTGCCCGGACATGCCGGCGTTCAGGTAGTCGTCCCCCTGCACCAGGTGGAAGCGAAAGACCACGAACCAATAGATGAGATGGGCCGCCCAGATGCCGGCCAGCCATGCCGCCGCCCCGCCGCCCACGCCGAGGCGACGACGATGCTGCGCCGCCGACCGGTGGCGCCCTGGGCGGATGGTCGCGACGGCCGCGCGCGGCGCGGTCCCGCTGCGTGGCACCGGGACCCGGCGACCCGCGGGTGATTGCGGGCGGACCCCGGACATGAGGGTCACACTACTTCGCAGGACGCGGCGACCGGCGGGATCAATCCGGCGCCCGCGCGCGTTGACCCGCTCGAGGCGCACGCCCTGCGCCGTGCGCGCGCCGTCCAGCGCATCGAGGAGCCACACCATGACATCCCGCGAGAACCCCCGCGAGCGAGTTTCCCCGGTCCCCCCCTACGAGCCTGGGCAGGGTCCGCAGGATCGCCCGTCCTCTCACGACGGATCGGTCGTCGAGGGCGTCGTCCTCGACGGCGCGCGCTCCGCCGGCCCCGGCCGGAGCGGGCACGCGGGGGATCCCCGGGTCGCGTTCGGTCGCATCTCGTTCGGCGGCCCGATCTTCGCCCCCGGGAGCCCGTACGGGCCCGGCGCCATCCCCCGGAACCCGGGCCAGGGCGAGGCCACGATCCCCCGCAAGTCGCTCGTCCTCGCGGGTGTGCTGGCCGCCCTGCTGCCGCCGCTCGGAGTCTTCTACGGGACGATCATCGGCGCGATGCTGATGATCGTGCTGATCCTGCCGGTGGGGTTCATCGCCGGCACGGAGGGCCTCGCCGTCCTGTGGCTGCTCGGGATCTTCTGGGCCGTCCTCGGCGCCCACGCCACGAACCGGCGCCGCCAGGCGTTCGCCCGGCACCTGGGGCTGATCCCCTGACGGGATCGCCGACCCTGACCGGCGGGGCTACCGTCGAGCCATGACCCCGTCCAGCACCGCGAGCTCCGCTGCCGGGGACGCCCGCGCGCCGGTCGCCGCGATCGTCCTGTGCGGCGGGGCGTCCGCGCGGCACGGGGGCATCGACAAGACGGCGCAGGACTTGGCAGGCCACAGCGTCCTCGGGCGGCTCGTCGCGGACCTCCCCGGCGACTGGCCGGTCGTCTGCGTCGGGACCCCCCGGCCGCTGCCGCGCCCGGTGGAGTGGACCTGCGAGGAGCCCCCGCTCGGCGGCCCGGTCGCCGGGATCGTGGCCGGCCTCCTCCTGGTCGACTCCCCGGTGACGCTCGTGCTCGCGGGCGATCTGCCCTTCGCGGGGCCGCTCGCGACGGTGCTCGCCGAGCGGTTGAGGCAGGCGCCGGCCGACGTCGACGGGATCCAGGCCAGACCCGCAGGCGACGATGGCCAGGTCCTGTTCGCCGCCTACCGCACGGACGCCCTGCGCGGCATCCTCCCTCCCGTCCCGTCCCAGGCGCGGGACCGGGGGGTCCACCGCGTGTTGCGATCGTTGACCGTGAGGACCCACCTCGTGCCGTCGGAGGCCGCCTGGGACCTCGACACTCCAGCCGACCTGACCCGGGCACGGCGGTTGCTGGCCGGTCCCCGCGAGGCGGGCTGACGGCTGCTCCCCGGCTGACGTCGGGAAGCGCATCGGCCCGCCCCGCTCCCGCGGCCGCGCCTAGGGTGGGGCCATGAAGGCCATCACGATTCCGACCCCTGGCGAGGGCCTGGACGCCCTGGTGTTCGCCGACGTGGACGACCCGGTCCCCGCCGCCGACGAGGTGCTGGTCGAGGTCGCCGCCGCCGGCGTCAACCGGGCGGACCTGCTTCAGCGGCGCGGCTTCTACCCCCCGCCACCCGGAGAATCCGAGCTGCCGGGCCTCGAGGTGAGCGGGACGATCGCGGCCCTCGGCGCGGACGTGACCGGGTGGAGCGTCGGACAACAGGTATGCGCGCTGCTGGCCGGCGGCGGGTACGCGCAGAAGGTCGCGGTCCCGGCCGGGCAGCTGCTGCCGGTCCCGTCCGGTGTGAGCCTCGTCGACGCGGCTGCCCTCCCGGAGGTGACCGCCACGGTCTGGTCCAACGTCTTCATGACCGCTCACCTGCGCCCCGGCGAGGTCACCCTGGTCCACGGGGGCTCCTCGGGGATCGGGACGATGGCCATCCAGCTGGCGCGCGAGGTCGGCGCCACGATCGCGGTCACTGCGGGAAACTCCGCGAAGCTGCAGGCCTGCGCCGATCTCGGGGCACAGATCCTCATCAACTACCGGGAGGACGATTTCGTCGAGGAGGTCAAGGCCGCGACAGATGGCCGCGGGGCGGACGTGATCCTCGACGTGATCGGCGCGAAGTATCTGGACCGCAACATCAGGACCCTCGCGACCAATGGACGCCTGGTCGTCATCGGTATGCAGGGTGGCGTGAAGGCCGAGCTGAACCTGGGGGCCCTGCTCGCCAAGCGGGGCGCGGTCATCGCGACCGCGTTGCGATCCCGGCCCGCGTCCGAGAAGGCGGCGATCGTGGCCGCAGTGGGCGAGCACGTCTGGCCGCTGATCGAGGAGGGTCGCGTGGTCCCCGTGATCTCCGCCCGCATGCCGCTGGAGCGCGCCGGCGAAGCGCACGCAATCCTGGAGGAGTCGAGCCATGTCGGCAAGGTCCTTCTCACGGTCGACTGATTACATACGCGTGAATGCTGCCGGGCCCCAGAGGGGGCCCGGCAGCATTCACTACACGCTCGTCAGCGGGGAGTGAGAGGCGGCGCCATCCGCCCCCGCCGACCGTTCGACGGTGTCACTCCGAGCAGTGCCCGGGGCCCACGAAGCCGTTGTTGTAGCCGTCCAGCTGCGGCGCCAGCTTCTTGGCCAGGTCGGCGTCCGCCTTGCTCAGCGTGGTACCGGTGGTCCGAGAGAAGATCGCCTCGGCCTGCGCAAGCGCCGAGTTGACCTCAGCGGTGGCGCTCGCCCCGTTCAGCACGTTGAGCTTCGCCGCCATGTACTGGTGGGCGAGGTTGTAGTACGCGTTGCCCTGCGGCGGGGTCTGGAAGACCTTGAGCCACGTCTGGCCGGAGCTGTAGAAGGGCGTGTTGTGCTCGGCCGGGCCGACATTCTTCCACCCGTCGTCGTACGGAGCCGGGCCCGCCGCGCTGTGCGTCTTCCAGTAGCCCTGCGTCAGGGTGCATCCGACGCCGCACGCCGCGGCCGTCACCGAGACGTTCGCGGAGGCATCGCGCACCGTTCCGCTGTCCTTCTCGACCAGGGACGCGGTGTTGCTCATCGTCGCGGTCTGGCCGCAGGCAGTGGCCTTGACGACGACCGAGTAGGTCGACTGGCCGCTGGCGGTGAGCACTGCGCCGTTCGGAGCGCCCGTCACCGTGCACTCGAAGCCGGCCGGGCAGGTGAGCGCGTCGGTCAGCGTGGCGCTGGCGTCCACGGTGGTGGTCGGGTTCGTGAAGGCGTACGGCGCGCTGGCGCTCACGCTCCGGTCCGTCCCGGTGTAGTTGGCGACCACGGTGGCCGTGTTGGTCCCGGCGGCGCCGGAGCCGACTGCGGCGGAGTAGGTGCACGTCACCGAGCCGAGCGCGGGGAGCGAGGTGGTCGGGCAGGTGACCACCGCGCCGGGCAGCGCGTCGCTGACGGCGATCGTCGCGGGCTTGTTCCACGGGTTCGTCACGACGATGTCACCGGAGACGGCCCAGTCGCTGTCCACGCCCTCGTTCCGCGTCGCGGAGATCGTGTAGTTGACGGTGGAGGTCTCTCCCTCGGCGAGGACCAGGTCGGACTTGTCCGCCGACTTTGTCAGGGCCCAGTCGTAGGTGCGGGTGAAGCTCGTGTTCGCCGTCTTGGTGACCAGCGGCTTGTAGTTGTAGCAGAATACAAGGTGACTCAACCCGGCCGGCTTGTTGCTCGCATTGTTCGGCGTCACGAGCGTGTCGTCGGACGTCGAGGCGCCCCCGTAGGTGTACACGTTGGCCGCGTTGCCGCCCTTGACGATGACCGCCTCGGGGGCGATGTTCGCCGACCAGTTGATATAGCCGTCGTTGCTGCCATTGGTGTAGGACCAAGTCACGCTCAGCCCGCCGTCGCTGACGGTGCCGGGGGCGTCTTCCGACCCGCCGACGGACGGCTTCAGCCCGTAGTCATAGCCGAGGTCGGTGCACGTCGGGTTGCCGCCCACCAGGGTCGGCGCGACGCTCGCCGCGGAGGCTACGCCGCCCGGTGCGGCCAAGACGGCCCCCACCAGCGCAACCGCTGCAGGCGCGGCCAGGAATCTCTTGCGTGTCAGGGTGATCACAGGTGTGCCTTTCACTTCCGGGCCGGCATGTGTCCCCGCGCGGCCCTTGCCAGGCCGCAGCCGTCTGCGGCGGCAGGGTGTATGCCTCCACGGCGCGCCGGAGCGCGGCGGAGCGAGTCGGCTCACTCTGGAACGAAACGATGCAGGCGGGCGCCCCGCCGCGCGCCTGCGCGTGATCCCCATGCGGACTGCATACCGCAGCCGTTCGCTCCGACCCCTCGGAGCCATCCCTACGACAGGTAGTAAACACCACCAACAGGTCGTTCGTCATAGTTGATGGATCTTTCAAGAACCCCCTTGCATCTATCCCTTTCGGTGTTCTCTCGATTCCCCAGCACCGCAATGAAAAGGCGAACTTTCCGTGGCACGACCACGCGGTCGTGCGTCGCCACACGGCGACGGGCCGTCGGTCCGCCCCGAAATCACGGAGGTGAGCCGACGGCCCGTGCCGCCTCGAGTGAGAGGGTCAGCGGCTGTCGCTGCCTCCCTGACCGGCCGCGCGACCTGCCTCCAGGCGCGCCACCGGCACGCGGAACGGGGAGCAGGACACGTAGTTCAGCCCGCTGTGCGCGAAGAAGTGGATCGACGCCGGGTCGCCTCCGTGCTCACCACACACCCCGAGGTGCAGGTGCGGGTTGACCTCACGACCCTCCCAGGAGGCGATCTGCACGAGGCGGCCGACGCCGCGCTGGTCGATGGACTCGAACGGGTTGACCCCGAAGATGCCCGCCTCCAGGTAGGTGCCGAAGAAGGCCGCCTCGACGTCGTCGCGGCTGAAGCCCCAGGTGGTCTGGGTCAGGTCGTTGGTGCCGAAGCTGAAGAAGTCGGCGACGCCCGCGATCTCGTGGGCCGTCATGGCCGCCCGCGGCAGCTCGATCATGGTGCCGATCGGTGTGTCGGTGACGTCGACCCCGGTCTGCTCGGACACCTCGGCCGCCACGTCCTGGATGGCCTCCTTCATGATCTCGAGCTCCTGGACGGCGCCGACCAGCGGGACCATGATCTCCGGGATCGGGTTCTTGCCCTGCGCCTTCAGCTCGGCGGTGGCCTCCAGGAGCGCCTTCGCCTGCATCTCGAAGAGCCCCTCGATCGACAGGCCGAGGCGGACGCCGCGGAGGCCGAGCATCGGGTTCTGCTCGTGCATCCGCTCGACCGCGGCCGCGATCTTCTGCTCGCCCGAGGTGAGGTGTTCACCCTGGGACTCGACGACCGCGCGGTGAGCGGTCACCTCGGTCAGGCTCGGGAGGAACTCGTGCAGCGGCGGGTCGAGCAGTCGGACCACGACCGGCAGCCCGTCCATCGCCTCGAGGATCTCGAGGAAGTCGCCCTTCTGCAGCGGCTCCAGGCCGTCCAGCGCCGCCTGCCGCTCGGACTCGCCCTCCGCCAGGATCAGCTTCTCCACCAACGGACGGCGGTCGCCGAGGAACATGTGCTCGGTCCGGCACAGGCCGATGCCCTGGGCGCCGAACCGTCGGGCGCGGGCCGCGTCGGCGCCGGTGTCCGCGTTGGCGCGCACGCCGAGCTGCCGCTGCCGGTCCGCGGTGCGCATGATCCGGTCGACGGCGTGGACGAGCTC
>CAKUSI010000146.1 GCA_934678955.1 uncultured Austwickia sp.
CTTGACTTTGCTGCGCTGACGACGGCCAGCACGACCGCAGCTCTCCCCAACCTTCCTGATCCGGAGAGTGTGGAAGTCTTCGCGCGACTCCGCAAAGCACCTCGACTCGATGGGAAGCGGCCAGGTTGGGACTTCCGGCCCGTCCGAGAGTTTGACGCAACGAACGACCGGCCGACTTTTGATGACGGCCCGCAAGGGCCGGGGAAGCTTCCGGTGTGCGGAGGCGCAGGTTTTGACTTGTGGACTCCGGAGACGGCCGAGGTGTATGCCTGGGCCAACCCCGCGAAGGTAGAGGCCGCGCTTCAGGCGAAGCGGCAGCGCCAGATCCGGCTGAAGTCGTCGGCGTTTTTCGGGAAGCCCGCGTCCTGGGCTGCTGATGCGACCACACTCCCGCTTCGTCATCCGCGGATCGCGTTCCGAGACGTGGCTCGCTCTACCGACACGCGAACTTCAATCGCCGCCCTGGTGCCGCCTAAGACTGTGCTGGTGAACAGCGCACCGTTTGCATTTCGTGCGGACGGCGACGCGAAGGCGGAGGCGTATCTGCTTGGAGTACTGTCGTCGATTCCGCTTGATTGGTACGCGCGGAAGTATGTGGAGCTTCACATGAACCTGCACATCTTCAACGGGCTCCCTGTCCCCGAGCACGTTCCCGGCACACCGCTGGCCGACCGCGTGGTGAACGTGGCCGGTCGCCTTGGTGCCGTGGATGCGCGCTACCAGTCCTGGGCAATCGAGGTCGGTGTTGAAGTTGGGACAGCTAACGCCGAGCCAACGAAGTCGGAACTCATCGCGGAACTCGACGCGCTCGTGTCACACCTCTACGGGCTGACGCAGGAACAGGTGGAGCACGTCTTTGCGACCTTCCATCGTGGCTGGAACTACGCCGCGCGGCTGGAGCGCGTCCTCGCGTACTACGAGCAGTGGAAGGACGTGGCATGACCGACCAGCTTCCCGTCTTTGCGACGAACCGGCTCGCGCCGCCGATGACGGTGCGCGAGGAGGTGCGTCGTCTGTTCCGGGTGAATCGGGAGGCGCTTGCGGTGCCGCCGAGTGCGGCGATTGCGACGGCCTACATCAACCCGGCGGGCTTCCTGCTGCTGGCCGACGAGCTGGAGAAACTGCCGCGCATCCGCATCCTGCTCGGCGCTGACCCCGTGCCCGATCCGCTGCTGCCGGTGGATGCCGACGCGACGCTCCAGAAGCGACTCGATTTGGCGCTGACCGATCATGTGCGCTGGCTGAAGGCGGAGCGCGACGCGCTCGGCTTCGAGTTGCAGGCAACGCAGTCAGCAAAGCGACTCGTGGCATGGCTGCGTGCCGCCGACGAGCGTGGCGAGCCGGTCGTGGAGATCCGCCGATACACGGGCGGCTTCCTGCACGGCAAGGCGTTCATCAGCCACCACCCGACGCATCCCGCTTATCTCGCGGGGTCGTCGAACCTCACCTACGCCGGGCTCACGCGCAACGCCGAACTGAACGTGGGCGCATCCGGGCAGCACGGGTCGACGCCACAGGTCATCGACTGGTTCGAGGAGTGCTGGGCGGACTCCGAAGCCTTCGACCTCGCCGGACTGTACGAGCCGCTGTGGGCCGAACACACCCCGTGGAGCGTCTTCCTCCGCATGTTGCTCGCCCGCTACGGTGAGCACCTCGATGACGAGCAGGCCGGTCCCACGCGCTTCGAGTTGACCCGGTTCCAGGCCGACGGCGTGAAGCGGATGCGGCGGTTGCTGGAGGAGATCGGCGGCGTGCTCGTCGCCGACGAGGTGGGTCTGGGTAAGACGTTCCTCGCGCTCGAAGTGATCGCCGCGGCCACGGAGGAGCAGCGGCAGCGTGTGCTGGTCGCTGCTCCCGCCGCGCTGAAGGCATCGGTTTGGGACCCGGTACTGGAGCGGTACGACATCTCCCGCCGCGTCTCGGTGCACTCCTACGAGGAGATCCGCAGCCGGATGGACCCCGACCACCCGGAGCACCTCGGCTTCTACGAGCGCGCCGAGGATGCGGCGCTGGTGATCGTGGACGAGGCGCACAATCTACGGAACGCGGGCGCGGCGCGTTCGGAGGCGCTGGATCGGATCATCCTCGCCGGGCGGCACCCGAAGAAGGTCGTGCTGCTGACCGCGACGCCGGTGAACAACTCGCTCATCGACCTGGAGACGCTGGTCAAGTACTTCATTCGCGACGACGCGCGCTTCGCCTCCATCGGCATCCCGTCGATCCGCAAGTACATCCGCGATGCGCAGGCGCTCGATCCCGAGGCACTCACGCCTGCGCATCTGTTCGACCTGATGGATCAGGTTGCGGTGCGGCGCACCAGGACGTTCGTCAAGGACAACTATCGTGGCGAGACGATTGCTGGGCCTGGCGGCAAGAAGATTCCGGTCGAGTTCCCCGACGCCGACGTGCGCCGTGTCGATTATCAACTCGATGAGCCCGGCGAAGGGCTGGTGAACGCGGTCACCTACGCGCTCGATATCCCCGACGACGAAGCGCACGTCGCGTCGTTCAGCGTGCGCCGCGGCGACCCAGGGCGGCTTCTGCTCGCACGATACGTTTCCAGCCGGTACCTAAAGTCCGAGGACTTGAACAAGACCGAGGTCTCGAACATGGGGCTGCTGCGCTCCGCGCTGCTCAAGCGGCTCGAATCCTCGCCGACCGCGCTGGCCGGAACGCTCGGCGTGCTCATCCAGACACACGAGGCATTCCTCTCCGCGCTCGGCAAGGGCACCGTGCTCGTCGGCGGGGCGCTGCGCGACTACGTCAACTCCGAGTCGGAAGACCTTGACGAGATTGTCGCCGGACTCGACGAGGACGCCGAGCACCAGGCCACCCCTGCCGCGCTGTACGACGCGGAGCTGTTGGCATCCGATGTCGAGCGCGACCTCGTGCTGATCCGTCACCTCCAGTCGCTCGCTCAGGCGGCGGCGCACGACGGCGAGCCGAAAGTCGCGGCGCTGCTGGCCGAGCTGCAACGGATTGCGGCCGAGGCCGAGAAGCCCGCCGTGACGAACGCGCCCGTCGGCGACCGGCGGAAGGTCATCGTTTTCTCCACCTACGCCGACACGATCCGCGACCTGCACGAGCGGCTCACCGACGCGCTGGACGCCGTGCCCGACGGCTCGCCCCTCGTGGCCTACTGCGGCCGGGTCGCGCCCGCGGTGATCGGGGAGTTCGCCTCGGGCAAGCGCGGCGGCATTGACCAGCCGACCCGCGCGAAGGCGGTCGCCAACTTCGCGCCCCGCACCGCCGGGCAGCTCCGCGACGGCGGCACTCCCATTGAGGCCGACCTCTACGACATCCTGCTCACCACCGATGTGCTCGCCGAAGGCGTGAACCTGCAGCAGGCCGCGCACATTGTCAACTACGACCTGCCGTGGAACCCGATGCGCATCGTGCAACGTCACGGCCGCGTCGACCGCATCGGCAGCCAGCACAAGTCGATCGAACTCGACGTGTTCTTCCCCGCCGAGCACCTCGACGAATTCCTCGGACTGGAGCAGACCCTGATCCGCAAGCTCCGACAGGCGGACGCCGCCATCGGTGCGGGCAAGGTGCTCCCCGGTGTCTCGCACTACCCGCCACAGGAGCACTACGACCCCGACACCATCGTCGAAGAGATCGAAGAACTCATCGAGCAAGGCGGCGGGTCTGCGGCAGGATCGGGCGAGGAATACCGGCGACGCCTCGCTAACGCACTCGACGCAGACCAGGCCCTACGCGGACGGCTCGAAGACCTGCCCTACGGCATCGGCAGCGGGTTCGTGAACCCGGCCGTCTCCGGGCGCTCCTTCGTATTCTGCATGAAAATGGGCGACACGGGCCACATCTGGTTCCGCAACGTCAACGCCGACGACGCCTGGCAGCCCGCCGCCGACGAAGACGGGCGAGTCGTTGTCGACGACACTCTCATCTCGCTTGTCACTGCAGACCCCGGCAAGCCCGACAGGCTTCGCTTCCTGCCCGATGAAGCGTTCCGCGCTGCCTATGAGGCGTGGGCGCTCGCACAACAGGACGCGCACGACGAATGGATGCGCTCCACCGACCCGAACGCTCTCGCCGCCGAGATCCCGGCATCCTTCCGCGACGCTCGAGAGGTCATCCTGAACAAGGGCGGCCACCTTGGAGCAGCACAACTCCAAACGATCAAGCGGCTCAACACCGTGCCGACCGCTAAGGCCAGGAAGGCGATGCGGGCCGCGCTGCGTGCCTCGGGGAAGCCCGAGGCTGTTGTTGACGCGATCGTCCAGGTGCTCGACGGGTTCGGCATCCAGCCCGCCGAGAAGGTCGAGCCGCTTCCTCCAATCGCGTTGGACGACGTGCGTCTCGTCGCCTGGATGGCGATCGAGGGTGGGAAGACAGCCGATGTTGCCGGTCGAGAAAGGTGAGATGTGAGTGCCCGAGAGACGAGAGGCACGCCACTGAGCACCACGAAGTCTGAGAATGTCGGGGGTCCAGGGGACGATATGCGTATGAGCAGAAACCTGTTGAAGAATGATCCGCAGTTGCGCGGGACGGTACAGCGCGGGCTCGATGTACTTGCGGTGAGACTTGAGCCGATCATTGGCGATCGGCTCGCGCCACAATTGAATGGGCTTGAATGGATAGAGATCCTGCGGCAGCTCGACACGATGAAAGGAAGACAGGTCGGCTCATATTCGAGAAGCGATCTGCAGGCACAACTGCGTATGCTCACTGAGCGGCTCGGCGGGATCGGATACCCGTTCGACAACGAGCGGCGTGACATCTCTCGTTACGGCTCGGAGCTGCGCCTGGTGAGGAATACTCTTGCGCACGGAGAAGGTTTCTCGCCTGAGGATGCGTGGAGGGTATGCGACACAGCCGCAAGACTGCTCAACCGACTGGGTGACAGCGACGGTGCACAGCAGATGCTTGTGTGTCGTGACGAGCTGACGCCACACCTTGCGGGGGCTTCGCAGAAGTGGCAACCGGAGTCCGCTTCGGAAACGACGGTTGGGGCGCGAGAACCTGCGAGCGCAGTCGAAGCCCGGGATATACCTGTGATGGAGGTTGAACCCGACGCCGAGGTCTTCGAGCGTGAGAGTGATGCGGTGCCGACGCCGACCATCGGAGAGCTGCGGTCGGCTTTCGAATCGTGGCGAGTGGCCGTCATCGGTACCCCTGACGCGCTCGACCACCTGCGCCGTGCAGCCGAGAAGGAACAGGTGCGTGCTCTGGCTTCCGAAATCGTCGAGTTTGAAGGCCCGATTCACGTAGACCGCCTCGCAACGTTGGTCGCACGATCCTTCGGTGTGGCAAGGCTGCATCAGAAGCGGGAGAAGGCTCTTGCGCATCAATTCAGACAGTGCGACTTCGACATTGACGCGAACGGATTCGCCTGGCCTTCGGATATTGATCCGGCAAGTTGGGCCGAGTTCCGCCCGAGCAGCGACCCTGACCGTGCCTTCCTGCATATCAGCCCGGTCGAACTCGCAAATGCTCGACGGTTTGTCGCCTCGCGGCACCCCAGTCTGGAGAATGCCGAGCTTGATCGCCGGGTGCTACGCACCTTCGGGCGCAAGCGCCTGACAGAGCAATTCCGCGCGCACATGGGTCAATGATCAGAGTCGACAACGTCGGTAATTCGTACAGGAGAGGAACGCAGTCGTGGTGCTAAGGCATAGGGTCGTCAATCGTTTCGAGCCGAAGGAACGCAGCGACGATATCGTCGTCGAACTGGTGCGGCGAGCGCTCGATGAGTGGGGGGCGAAGAAGAAGCACCAGGTGCGCTTCAACGCTAAGCTGGGCCCGCATCTCTCCGAAGTCGGCGAACACGCTTTCGCATCGTTTCGCAAGGTGCGATTCGAGGCGCAAACGGCGGTTAGGTGGAGGCTACGCGAGGGCACAGCGCCGCACTTCTATCGCAGTTCCATCACACTGCTGATTGAAGACGACCGTGCGAAGCCGAGCTGGATCTGGTACGACATAGAGACCGATAGAGAGTCGTCCTTCTTCCAGCCGCCAGCGCTCACTTCATACCTCGTCAAGGCTCTGGACGCTAAGCCGATGGACTCGATTGGGCACTTCAGTGAAGGGCTCCGCGCCATTCGAGGTGAGCAACTTGGTGAGTTCCTCGATCATCATCTTGAATCGGAGAGGCGTAAGCTGCCGGTGATTGTATCGGCAACTCGTGGCTGGCGTAATGGTGAAGAGGAGCACATCGAGGATGCTCTGGCAACGCTCCTGGGGGTTGCGACCTTCTCAGTGTTGACGCCGGATGGTGTAGACGAGTTCAACGATGAGCTGGTCAGTCCGGGCTATCAGGTGTACCCGGGCAGCCTCCATATGTTCCAGCCCGACCTCGATACCGATGATGAACTTGATAGTCGGCGACATCGGTGGTGGTCGGCGAGCGAAGTCAGGGCGAAATCGAGTCGTGATCTTGCTGCTTCTCTGTACTCCGAAGCCATGAAGTCGTTGCTGAAGCTGCCGCTGCCCGAGTCTCTGATCGGTCTTGGAGAACGCATTGACAGCGCGGCCACCGAGAGCATGCTACGACGTCTGAGCACGCTCACGGCGGACGCGAACGCCGATGCGGATGCCGAGGTCGAGAACGAGGTAGCGGAGAGCTCGGAGCCTGAACTTTCGGTCGAGGCGTTGACCGCCCCGACTGAAAGCTCTCAGGTGTCTGCAGATATAGGGGTTGGTGATAACGAGATGCTCGGCAGGAGGTCGCGGCGTAGCGGCTCGGGCGATCCCGATGAACTTGCTTTGCTGCATGACCTTGACGAGGTCGCTTCGATACTCAGCCTTCCGGCGCCGCCCGAATCTGTGGGGCTTTTCGGGAGGCTACGCCAGGTGCTCGGTGCCGCGCTCACCAGGCTGAGGCATACCCAGTCCGCAGCCGTTTCAACCGAACTGATCAGCGACCTTCGTGGGCAGCTCGAGGATCTCCAGGAGGAGCGGTCTCAACTCGAAACGGACCGGGACGACTACCGGGCGCTCCTCGAAGCCTCCGAAACGGAGACGAAAGAAGCGCGCGAAGAACTCGAGTCACAGAAGATCAAAGCGCAAGAGATTCGTCGGCAGCAGCAAGAAGCTACCGCAAAAGCGGAACACTTTGAGCTTCTGTACCAAGACACGCTCCGGCATTGGAACAGTGATGAAACTCCACGTGTATGGGATGCAGCGCCAGCCTTGGATCGGGAGCAGTCTGAGGCAGCCGAACCGGGCTCTGTTGAGGAGCTTCTGGAGTGGATCGATGGACTCGAATACGTTGAACGCTGCGCGGAGCTCGACGGCCGGTCGGCGATCAGCGTTCGTGACTCGCGGCAGCGTGATCGCATTCTTCGCGACGCGTGGCGCTACGCCCTCGAACTCGAGGAGTATGCGAAGTCTCCGGTATCAAGAGGCCGCGGTGGCCTGGCCGCGTACATTCGTGATTATTCGGCAACCATTACGAATGACCAGTTCGCGAGGGACGAAAGCAACGACGTCAAGACCGCGAGGAAAGGGCGGCTCGCGAAGATGCGCACATTCTCGGTACCCGAAGAAGTCGATAGTTCCGGTTCTGCTTTCTTCGGTGCGCACTTCCGTCTCACCCAAGACAACGGTAAGGCGATGCGTATGCACATCTACGACGCGACCGATAAGAACGGCAAGGTGTACCTCGGATACATCGGACCACATCATCGGAGCAGAAAGACCAATTGAACAGACCCATCGTCGACTCGCACATTTGTTCGAACGGCCGGTGTGGCGCGGCGGGATCCGATCCCGCCGCGCCATAGGCTTGCCGTGTGATTGCTTCGATACGCGGTGAGGTGCTCTCGTCGGGCGCCGGATGGGTGGTCGTCGCCGTCGGCGGAGTCGGCCTGCGGGTCGAGGTGCCGAGCGGCCGCACGTCGCAGGCCGTGGTGGGAGACGAGGTGCAGCTGCACACCTCGCTCATCGTGCGCGAGGACTCGCTCACGCTCTTCGGCTTCGCGACGAAGCCGGAGCTCGACGTGTTCGCGCAGCTCATCGCGGTCTCGGGCGTCGGCCCGCGCAGCGCGCTCGGCGTGCTCTCCGAGCTGTCGCCGTCCGAGATCGTGCGCGCGGTCATGGCCGAGGACGACAAGCCCTTCCGCAAGGTGTCGGGCATCGGGCCGAAGACGGCGAAGCTCATCGCGGTCTCGCTCGCGGGGAAGCTCGGCGCGCTCGCGATCGAGGCAGATGGCGAGCTGGTGGATCGGGCTCCCGCGGGCGACTCGCTCGTCGGAGCCGTGACCGAGGGCCTGCAGGGGCTCGGCTGGTCCGAGTCCGAGGCCCACCAGGCCGTACTCGACGCGCGCGACGCCGGTGCCGGCGAAGAACCGGCCGCACTGCTCCGCGCGGCGCTCTCGCTGCTGCAGCGAGGCCGCCGATGACGCCGGGGCCGGGAACGTCTCAGGAGCTGTCGCCGCAGGCGGCCCCGTCCGAGGTCGGCTACGAGGGCGCGCTGCGCCCGACCTCGCTCGCGGAGTTCGTCGGCCAGGAGAAGGTGCGCGAGCAGCTCGGCCTGCTGCTCGGCGCTGCGCAGATCGAAGGGCGCACGCCCGACCACATCCTGCTCGCCGGCCCTCCCGGGCTCGGCAAGACGACGCTCTCGATGATCGTCGCGGCCGAGCTCGGCGTGCAGCTGCACCAGACCTCCGGCCCCGCGATCCAGCACGCCGGCGACCTCGCCGCGGTGCTCTCCTCGCTGTCGCCCGGCGAGGTGCTCTTCATCGACGAGATCCACCGCATGGCGCGCAGCGCCGAAGAGATGCTCTATCTCGCGATGGAAGA
>CAKUSI010000147.1 GCA_934678955.1 uncultured Austwickia sp.
CGTCCAGGAACTCCACGACGGTGACGTGCTCGACCACGCCGGCCAGGTCGATGGCGGCCTCGACACCCGAGTTGCCGCCGCCGATCACCGCGATGTCCTTGCCCTTGAAGAGCGGACCGTCGCAGTGCGGGCAGAACGTGACGCCCTTGTTGCGGTAGGCGTCCTCGCCGGGAACGCCCATCTGCCGCCAGCGGGCGCCCGTGGCCAGGATGACCGTGCGGGCGCGCAACTCGCCGTCGCCGAACTTGACCGTGTGCAGCCCGCCCTCCTCGGAGGCGGGGATCAGCTCGGTCGCCTCCGGGCCCTTGATCAGGTCGATATCGTAGTCACGGACGTGCTCCTCCAGGGCGGCCGCGAACGCGGGCCCCTCGGTGTGCTTGACCGAGACGAAGTTCTCGATGGCCAGCGTGTCGAGCACCTGCCCACCGAACCGCTCTGCCACGAGCCCGGTCCGGAAACCCTTCCGGGCCGTGTAGATCGCCGCAGCCGCGCCAGCGGGGCCGCCGCCGACGATCAGGACCTCGAAGGGCTCCTTGCCCTTCAGGCGCTCGGCCGCGCGGGCGCCCGCGCCGGAGTCGAGCTTGCCCACGATCTGCCCGGCGTCCATACGCCCCTGCCCGAAGACCTCCCCGTTGAGGTAGATCGTCGGGACGGCGAGGATGTTGCGCTCGTTCACCTCGTCCTGGAAGGTGCCTCCCTCCACGGCGACGTGCTTGATGTTCGGGTTGAGCACCGCCATCGCGTTGAGCGCTTGCACCACCGTGGGGCAGTTCTGGCACTCCAGGGACATGTAGGTGACGAACTCGTATGTGCCGTCCAGCGACTGGACGGCCTCGATCGTCTCCGCGTCCTCCTTCACGGGGTGGCCGCCGACCTGCAGGAGGGCGAGCACCAGGGACGTGAACTCGTGGCCGAGGGGGAGACCGGCGAAGCGTACGTCGATGTCGCTGCCCGGGCGCGTCACGGCGAACGAGGGGGCCCGGGAGTCGGTGCCGTCGAAGCGGGCGGTGACCTTGTCGGAGAGCGCGGAGATCTCCTCGATCAACTCGCGGGTCTGGTCGCTCTTGGTCCCCTCCCCGAGGGTGGCCACGAGCTCGATGGGCTCGCGAAGCATCTCGAGGTATTGCTTCAGCTGGTCTTGGAGGTCTTGGTCGAGCATGTGGGGCTCCTGTGCGAGTCAGGTCGGTTGCGTCGTGGTCGGAAAGTGGTCAGAAGTGGGTCAGAAACATGCGGCCACGGGGTCGGGAGACTCGGCCTGACGAGTGAAGCCCGCTTCACCCGTCAGGTCGATGTGGTCCGCGGTCAGGGTCTCGGTGATGCGAGGGCATCGGGGCAGCGCAACGGCGGGTGACCAGCGCGGTCACCCGCCGTTGCCGCCCTGACGGTCACCCGCCATGCGTGCGATCGTCAGAGGATCGGCCGAAAACCGATCAGAGCTTGCCGACGAGGTCGATGGAGGGCTTTAGGACCTCCTCGCCCTCCTGCCACTTGGCCGGGCAGACCTCACCCGGGTGGGCGGCGACGTACTGCGCGGCCTTCACCTTGCGCATGAGCTCACCGGCGTCGCGGCCGATGCCCTCGGCGGTGGACTCGATGTACTGGATCGTGCCCTCCGGGTCCACCAGGAAGGTGGCGCGGTCGGCGAGGCCGACGCCCGGGCGCATGTTCTGGAAGTTGTTGGTGATCTCGCCGCTGGCGTCACCGAGCATGAAGTAGTTGATCTTGCCGATCGTGGGCGTGGTGTCCGCCCACGCCTTGTGCACGAAGTGGGTGTCGGTCGACACCGAGTACACCTCGACGCCCAGCTTCTGCAGCTCGTCGTAGTAGTCGGCCAGGTCGCCGAGCTCGGTCGGGCAGACGAACGTGAAGTCAGCGGGGTAGAAGAAGAAGATGCCCCACTTTCCCTTCACGTCCTCGTCGGAAACCTCGACGAACTCGCCCTGACGGTACGCGGTCGTCTTGAAGGGGAGGATCTTCGTGTTCATCAGCGACATGCGCTTTGCTCCTTCGTCCTGAACTGGCAGGGATCGTGAGGGGGGCCCAGACGCTGCGGTCCGGGCTCCCCCCGAGGGGGGACTTCGATAAGAAGCTTATATGAAAACTGGTCGAAACGCTAGGCAACATTGATCGAATGTGTGCATCTCAACCATAGAATTGGGCTATCACGGGAAGGTAACGAACCTCGAAACGGGATGGGAACGCATGGGATTCGCGGCCGGTCAGGCACGCTCACGCCAGCCAGCGCAGCAACGCGTCCTCGACGTCGCGCAACTGCGCCACCGGCACGCGCTCGTCGTCCTTGTGCGCCAGCAACGGGTCGCCCGGGCCGAAGTTCACCGCCGGGATCCCCAGCGCGGAAAACCTGGCGACGTCCGTCCAGCCCTGCTTGGCGTCGACCGGCACCCCCAGCGCCGCGACGAACTCGCTCGCCAGCGCAGAGTCCAGGCCTGGCCTCGCGCCCGCCGCGAGGTCCTCCACCTCCAGGTCGTATCCCGAAAACCACGTCCGCACCTGGTCCAGCGCCTCGTCCGCGCTGCGATCCGGCGCGAACCGGTAGTTCACCGCGAGGTACGCCGCGTCGGGGATCACGTTGTTGCCGGCGCCCCCGCCGATCCCGACCGCGGACAGGCCTTCCCGATAGACCAGCCCGTCGACCTCCACCGAGCGCGCCTCGTGGTCCGCCAGCAGGTCGAGGGCCGGACGCAGCTTGTGGACGGCGTTGTCGCCCATCCACGGACGCCCCGAGTGGGCCGCCACACCCCGGGTGGTCAGGCGCACGCGCAAGGTCCCCTTGCAGCCGCCCTCGACCTGGGCGTTGGTGGGCTCGAGGAGGACCGCGAAGTCGGCGGCCACCAGGTCGGGTCGCGCGTCGACGAGGTGCTGCAGCCCGTTGCGGGCGGCCTGCACCTCCTCGCAGTCGTAGAAGACGTACGTGACGTCGCGCCGCGGCGCGGCAACGTGAGCCGCCAAGCGCAACTGGACAGCGACGCCACCCTTCATGTCGACGGTCCCGCGCCCCCACAACACGTCGCCCTCCCGGTGGGTGGGCAGGTTCGGGGTGGCGGCCAGCGGAACCGTGTCCAGGTGCCCCGCCAGCACGACCCGCTCGGGGCGACCGAGGTCGGTGCGCGCGACCACGACGTTGCCGCGCCGCGTCACGTCAAGGTGCCCGTGTTCCCGAAGGGCCTGCTCCACCGCGTCGGCGAGCGGACCCTCGTCGCCGCTCACCGATTCGACATCGCAGATGGTCGCGGTGAGGTCGACGACGTCGGCCGACAGATCCAGCTCCGGAACACTCATGCCAGGCAGCCTAGTGAGCCGGGCGAGCATTCCCCCGGTGCGCGGGCGAGGACGTCACGCCGCGGCGAAGACCTTGGCAGCCTCGGCGTCGTAGCGGGCCAACTCCACGCGAGCGTCCTGCAGGGCGAGGAAGGCGGCGCGCATCTTGTGCGCCTTCGCGGACGGCTGGTGCAGCCGGAGGTCGTCGTACTCGGCCAACAGTCGCTGCTTGCGAGCCACCAGCTCGGCGCGCGTGATGGGTACGACCGCCTCGGGCTTGGGCGTGTGGGAGACGAAGGAGGTGAACGCCTTTTGAGCGGCGAGGAAAGCGGCCGCAGGTGCTGCCGCCAACAACGCGTACTCGACGTAAATCCGCATGTTTCATAGTCACCCAGTACCGGATTGCTGGCAACCCTTATGGGGGGTTGACATTGCCTATCTCCCCAGGTCAGACATCCGACAACAGCCATGGACGCCGTGGCTCCCGCGGCGAATCCCCCGCGGTCCGGCCCCGCCCGTGCGGCACCTGCCCTCGCCCCCGCGGCGGCTCGCCTACGCTGGGGGCCCATGAGCACGCAGCGCACCGCGTGGGGCTGGGGCCTCGCGACGATCACCGAGTCCGGCACCGTCCTCGACACCTGGTACCCCTCCCCCGCCCTCGGCGCGGCGCCCCCCGACAGCCCGCATGCCATCCCCGTGGAGTTGTCGGCGCTGGAGAAGACCGACCCCCGGCGCGGCGTGCGAACCACCGTCCTGCAGACCTCGATCGACCTCGACGCCGCCCCCGCGGACGCCCCGGACGCATACCTTCGCCTGCACCTGCTGAGCCACCGACTCGCCGAGCCCAACAGCATCAACCTGGACGGGATCTTCGGCGCGCTCCCGAACGTCGTGTGGACCAGCGCGGGCCCCTGCTCCCCGGAGGGTTTCGAGGCCACGCGGGCGAGGCTGCGGGCTGACGGCCCGGTCGCCGTCTACGGCGTCGACAAGTTCCCGCGCATGGTGGATTACGTGCTCCCCTCGGGCGTGCGGATCGCCGACGCCGATCGGGTGCGGCTCGGCGCGCACCTGGCCGAAGGCACGACCGTGATGCACGAGGGGTTCGTGAACTTCAACGCGGGCACGCTCGGCTCCTCGATGGTGGAGGGTCGGATCAGCCAGGGCGTGGTCGTGGGCGACGGCTCGGACATCGGCGGCGGAGCCTCCACGATGGGGACCCTCTCGGGCGGCGGGTCCGAGCGCGTCCGCGTCGGTCGACGCTGCCTCGTCGGCGCCGAGGCCGGCATCGGGATCGCCCTCGGCGACGACTGCGTGGTCGAGGCAGGCCTGTATGTCACGGCCGGCACGAAGGTGGCGCTCGCCGACGGACGCGTGGTCAAGGCCCGGGAGCTGTCCGGGCAGGACAACCTGCTGTTCATCCGCAACTCCGTCACCGGGGCCGTCGAGGCGAAGGCCCGCGACGGGCACGGGATCACGCTGAACTCGGCGCTGCACGCCAACGACTGACGTCGGCACGATGTGGGCCGGCACGCCCGACGCCGGCCGGGACGAGGCCGAAGGAGGAGGCCCATCGCGACGTCTCGTCGCCGCCGCACCAGGTGGCGTCTCGCCGGCCCCGCTCTGACCCTTGCCGTGCTCGCGCTGCTGGTCTTCGGGCTCGTCAGCGTGCTGGAGCCGGTCACGAGGCCGCCGGTGTGCGAGTTCGCCTCCGCCGCCGGCACGACGCTGAACCTGTCTCCCGAGCAGACGGGGCACGCCGCGACGATCGCCGCGGCCGCCACGCGGCGCGGGCTGCCTGGACGCGCGGCGACGATCGGGATCGCGACCGCGATCCAGGAGTCGAAGCTGCGCAACCTCCCTGGGGGTGACCGGGATTCCCTCGGTCTCTTCCAGCAGCGCCCGTCCCAGGGGTGGGGCACGCCCGAGCAGATTCTCGACCCCGTCTACGCCGCCGACCGGTTTTACGCCGCACTGGTCCAGGTGCGGGGCTGGGAGTCGCTGCCCCTCACCGAGGCCGCCCAGCGGGTGCAGCGCAGCGCCTTTCCCACGGCCTACGCCGCCCACGAGGATGAGGCCGAGGTCTACGCGCAGGCCCTGACGGGCGCCCGGCCCGCCGCGATCGCCTGCCGCCTGGCGCCGTCGGCCCGGTCGGTGCCGGCCGCAGAGGTGTCCGCGGCGCTACGTCGCGAGACCGGGTTCACGGCGGACGCCGCCGGCTCCGCGCTGACCTTCTCTGCCGCGTCGGAGTCCGGGGCCGCACGCGCCGCCGCGTGGGCCGTGGCCCGGGCGGACGATCTCGGCATCACGGCTGTCACGGTGGGGGAACTTGCCTGGCAGCGGGCGCCCGCGGACTCGTCGCTGCGGTGGGCGCCGGCGGAGGAGCCGCTTCCCGCGCGCGCGGTCCGCATCGAGCTGGGCTAACACCACGCTTCCACCGAGACCGTGATGTCACCGAGTCCGTCATGGTCACCGGGTCCGCGGTGGAGCCGAGTTCTCAGGCGCCGGCAGAGCCAAGCCGCGGCAACCGGGCCGCCGCCGCCGCGATCCGCTCGTCGCTCGCGGTGAGCGCGACGCGCACGTGTCGACCGGACCGGGTGCCGTAGAACGAGCCGGGAGCCGCCAGGATTCCGATCGCGGCGAGGGCGTCGATCGTTGCCCAGCAGTCCTCGTCGCGAGTGCACCACAGGTAGAGCCCCGCCTCGGAGTCCTCGACCCGGAGCCCTGCCTCCGCCAGCGCCGGCGCGAGCACGGCCCGCCGGGCGGCGTAGCGCTCCCGCTGCTCGGCGACGTGTTCGTCGTCCCGCAGCGCGACGCGCATCGCCTCCTGCACCGGCGTCGGCATCATCATCCCGGCGTGCTTGCGGACCTCCAGGACCTCCTTGACGATCCGCACGTCGCCCGCGAGGAAGGCCGCACGATAACCCGCCAGGTTGCTCTGCTTGCTGAGCGAGTAGCAGACGAGGAGCCCCGTGTGATCCCCGCCGCAGACGTCGGGGTGGAGCAGGCTCGGGACGCTGCCGGCACGACCTCCGCCGAGCTCGCCCCCGTCGTCGTCCACCCCGTCGCGCCAGTCCAGCTCCGCGTAGCACTCGTCGCTGACCACCACCGCGCCGCGCTGCCGCGCCCAGGCGACCACTTTCGCGAGGTGCGCCGCGCCTAGGACCTTCCCCGTGGGGTTGCAGGGCGAGTTGACCCAGACCAGCCGGGGCGCGGTGGCGCCGCTGACCGGGCCCAGCTCGGTCAGGCCCGCGAAGGGCACCGGGGTGGCGCCGGCGAGGCGCGCACCCACGTCGTAGGTCGGGTAGGCGACCGCGGGGAACGCGACCCGGTCCCCGCGCCCGAGGCCGAGCAGCGTCGGCAGCCAGGCGACCAGTTCCTTGCTGCCGATCGTCGGCAGCACCCCGTCCGGGTCGACGTCGGGCACGAGCCTCCGCCGGGCGAACCAGTCGGCGACGGCCTCGCGCAGCGCGGCGGTCCCATAGGTGGCCGGGTAGCCGTGCGCGTCCGAGGCCCCGGCCAGGGCGTCGCGGACCACCTGCGGGGTGGGGTCGATCGGCGTCCCCACCGACAGGTCGACGATCCCCTCCGAGTGCGACTGCGCCCGAGACCGGGCCGCGGCCAGCGTGTCCCACGGGAACGCGGGAAGCCTCACACCGGGGACTGCGACCGGACGCGCGGGCGGGCCCCCCACCAGGGAGGGCCCGCCCGTGAGCGCTTCGTCGGTCACTCCTTGGGAGGCAAGCCCGCGATGAACGGAACGTCCTTGCCCGTCGCGCCGAGCTTCGCGGCTCCGCCGGGGCTGCCGAGCTCCTCGAAGAAGTCCGCGTTCGCCTGGGTGAAGTCGGTCCACTCCTCGGGCACGTCGTCTTCGTAGAAGATGGCCTCGACCGGGCACGCCGGCTCGCAGGCGCCGCAGTCGACGCACTCGTCAGGGTGGATGTAGAGGGTCCGGTCGCCCTCGTAGATGCAGTCGACGGGGCACTCCTCGACGCATGCCTTGTCCTTGGTGTCAACGCAAGGCTGGGCGATGACGTACGTCATAGATCGGTCCTCCTGGTGCGGGTAGTTGTAGGCCCCAGTATGCCCCCCTACCACCGGTTCACGCGCGCGGCTTGAGGGAATGTTGTGGGCCAATCGTCGAGGATTCGTCTCCAATTTGGAAACGCAGATGCGACGAAAACAGCGTCGTAGACCCGCAAACACCGCAACTGCGGGGGTTTTGTGGAAGTGGGACCGAAGCAGCGTCGCCGGTTGCGCGGCACCGCGCGCAGGTCACCCCACGCACCTCACGGCGGGGATCGGAGCGTAGCGCGTCTGCACGGACTCCCGGCCGGCCTCCCGCCCTTCCCGGGTCATCACGCGCGTCACCGTGATGTCGAACCCGGACTGGGCCGAGCGGGCGACGCAGCGCGACGAGCGCTCGAGGGTCCCTTCGGGACGCACCACGCTGCTCGGCCCTGCCGCCGACACCTGCGTCGTCGTGCCCGGCGCCCCCCACAGTCGCACGTCGACCGTGTCGCCCCGGACCGCCGCGCTCACCCAGACGCCGCTGTCGTCGGGAGCGGTGAACGTGACGTTGGCCGCGCCGAAGGGCGCGCGGGCGTCGAGCCCGGCCGTCAGCCCGGTCACATAGACGGAATGTGGCGCGCGTGGACCGAGAGCGAGCCCGCCACGGAAGGCCGCCTCATACAGCGCCGAGGACACGTGCGAGACACCCGCGTCGTCCTCCCCCTCCTGCCCCGGGAAGGGCGTAGTGGCCGCGACGAATCCGCGAGAGGGGGCACGGAGCCCGACGCGGCCGTTGAAGTCGAAGACGGCACCTGGGGCGAGCGCCGCGCCGTCCAGCAAGGTGGCGGCCCGCGCTGCGTTGGCGACCCGCTCGGGCGTCGCCGACGGGTCGGCGAACCGGACGGAGGCCCGGCCGATCTCGGCGCTGATCGACCAGTCCTGCAACATCTCCTCGGTGATGCGTGGCGGCGCGTCCTGCAGGACCAGCTCGGCCACTCGCGGCCCTGCGGTCAACGCGCGCGTGACCGCCTCCACGCTCTGGAGGCCGTCCAACACCCGGCCCGTTACGGACGGCACCACCCGCGGGCGGTCGCCGTCCACCCGCAGCGACGCGTCCACGGCCGGATGCTCCAGCCCGGGCGCGGCCTGTCGGATGGCGGCGACCAGAGGCGCTTCCAGAACACGTAAGTGGAGCGTGCCGGCGTCGTCGGCCATGGACAGGGCAGGCGCCAGGGCCGCCACGGTCAGCGACGCCGTCCGGCCGTCCGCACGCACCGCCAGAGGACCGTCCAGCGCGGGGCGGGCCACCTCCTCCAACGCGCGCTCGTACTCCTGCGCGCCGACCCGGGGCGCGACCTCCTCCAGCACCCCTTGGATGACGTCCCGGCGGTCGGGCCAGCGCGACGCCACCTCGTCC
>CAKUSI010000148.1 GCA_934678955.1 uncultured Austwickia sp.
CTCCGGACGCGATGGTGACGTTGCCGTCGACCCGAATGCCGGCCAACAGGCAGGTGGCGCCCGACGGCACGATGATGTCCCCGTCGATGTCGGCGCCGGCCATCGCGCCGGTGCACTCCCCGGCCCGGGCGGGCACGGCGCCTGGCCCTGTGCCGGTGCCGGCCGTCGGTGTGGGCGATCCCGGGTCGGGCGCGGTCGTCTGGGTCTGCGTCGGCGCGGTCGGCTCCGTAGTGGCCGGGTCAGCGGGGGAACGACCCTCCGTGGAGCACGCGCCGAGCGCGATGATCATCAGCCCGAGCGTGAGAGAGGTGCGGACGGTACGGCTGCTCATAGGGCCGACCATAGGCGCCGCGGCGTGCCCGTGGCTGCGGCAGGAGAGCCTTCTCATCGCCCTCTCATCTCCTTCTCATGCGGGACTTCCGGCCCGTGCGTCGCCGTTCGAGCGGCAGCGCGCCGGGGTGCGGCGCCGCGCCAACCCGACCCGCCGGGCGCGAGTCCGACCCCGCCGGGCGGCGCCGTCCGCTGTCTGCAGTGGGGAGACGCCGCCGCGCCCCGCCGCCTAGGGTGAGGACCGACCGAGAGGAGCTGCGATGGCGGGAAGCGGGCAGGCGCCGGGGACCTATCCCGCGCACTGGGAGGCCGACGTCCTGTTGGCCGACGGCCAGCCCGCGCAGCTGCGCCCGCTCCGCCCCACCGACGAGGGCGCGCTGCTGGAGTTGTGGGACCGCCTCTCTCCGCAGTCCCAGTACTACCGCTTCTTCTCCCCCCACCGCCGTCTCACCGACGAGGACAAGCAGCGCTTCCTCCACGCCGACCAGCACGACCGGGTGGTGCTCGGCGTGTTCCTCAGCAAGAACCTCATTGCCATCGGCGAGTTCACCCGTACGGAACCCACCGTCGCGGACCTGGCCTTCGTCGTCGAGGACCCCTTCCACGGCCACGGCATCGGCGGCCTGCTGCTGGAACACCTCGCCCAGATCGCGCGCGAGCTGGGGATCACCCAGCTGACCGCCGACGTGCTCGCAGAGAACCAGAAGATGCTCACGTCCCTGCGGGCGGCCGGGTATGCGCTCCGCGCGAGCATCTCCGAGGGCGTGCTGCACTTCGACTTCCTCGTGGAGCCCACGAAGGACTCGCAGGCGGTCATGGCGGCGCGCGAGCACCGGGCCGAGGCGAACTCCATGCGGCGGGTCTTCGAGGCCCGCTCGGTCGCGATCGTCGGCGGCAGTGCCCGGCCGGCCAGCACCGGGCGGCGGCTGCTGCGCAACGTGATCGCGGGTGAGTTCCGTGGCCGGCTCTACGTCGTCAACCCCGGGATCGACTCCGCCTTCGGGATGCCCGCGTACGCCTCTCTCCGCGACATCCCGGACCCGGTCGACCTGGCGGTCATCGCGGTTCCTGCCGCGCAGGTGTCGGCCGTCATCGAGGACTGCGCCGCCAAGGACGTGCACGCGGTGATCGTGGTGTCGATCGGCTTCGCGGAAGCCGGGGCGGAAGGTCGCGTCCGCCAGGCGGAGCTCGTCGCGCAGTGCAGGGCGGCCCGGATCCGTCTCATCGGCCCCTGCGCGCTCGGCGTGGTCAACGCCGTGTGCAACTCCATGAACGCCTCCATGTGCGACGTCCAGCCCAAGCCGGGGAGGATCGGGTTCTTCTGCCAGTCGGGACCGCTCAGCCTCACGTCCCTGCGCGCGCTCGTGGACCGTGGACTGGGCGTGTCCAGCTTCGTCTCGGCCGGCAATCGCGCGGACGTGTCCGGCAACGACCTCCTCCAATACTGGGAGCAGGACGAGCGGACCGACGTCATCCTGTGCTACCTGGAGTCGCTCGGCAACGTGCATAAGTTCTCCCGCCTGGCCCGCAGGGTCAGCACGAAGAAGCCGGTCGTGGCCATGACCGCGGGCAGCGGCAGCCTCGCCCCGCCGCTCATCTCGCACCCCGTTGGCCGGGCGCCCTCGCCCACGGTTGTCAACGCGATGTTCCGCCAGGCCGGCGTGATCCGCGTCGACTACGTGGAGCACCTCTTCGACGTGGCGCAGCTGCTGACGATGCAGCCGCTTCCGCGCGGAAGCCGGGTGGCGGTGGTCGGCGATTCCCCGGAGCTCACCGTGATCACGTCCGACCTCGCGACGAAGGCCGGATTCGAGACCCGGGCGACGTGGCTGGGTCTCGCGGCCCTGTCGGTAGAGGCCTACGAAGAGGCCTTGCGGCTCGCCCTGGAGGACGACGAGATCGACGCGGTGATCGCGGTGTTCGTGCCGGCGCCCGCGGACACGCAGGTGCAGCTGGACGTGGTCCGCGCCGGGATCGCCGCGGTCGGCAACCTCCGGCGCAAACCCCTGCTCGCGGTGATCCCCGGTGGAGAGTGCACCCCGGGGCTCCCCGCCGCGTCGCCCTCCGCGACTCCCGAGGAGGCGACGCAGGCTGAGTCCACGGGCAACGTCGTGCCGATCTATCGCTCCCCCGAACGGGCGGTGCTGGCCCTCCAGAAGACGTGGGGCTACGCGCGGTGGCGCACCGAGGCGGAGACGACCGTGCCCATCCTGCACGACGTGGATCCCGACGAGGCCGACTCCCTCCTGGACCCGATCCTCGAGGGCGCCCCGGAAGAGGGGCGGGAGCTGACCGACGACGAGCTCACGGCGCTGCTGGGCTGCTACGGCCTGATGGTGCTCCCCTTCCGCCGGGTCTCCGACCTCGACACGGCCGTCGAGACGGCGGAGCAACTGGGCTGGAACGCCGTTCTCAAGGCCACCTCCGCTTCGGTGGACGATCCATCGGCGCGCCGGGTCTGGAGCCACATCCGGGACGCCAACGAGATGGGCGTCGCGTGGCGGCAACTCGTCGAGTCGCTCGGCGATCCCGCCGGTCTCGGCGTCGTCGTGCAGCAGGGGGCGTCGCCGGGCCGTCGGCTCACGATCTCCGCCTGGCAGGATCGCCGCCTCGGGCCGGTCGTCTCGCTGCGCATCGCGGATGTGACCGCGCGGGTCATCAACGACGTCACCTACCGGTTGCCGCCCCTGACCCGTGCCGACGTCTCCGCGATGATCAACGAACTGCAGCTAGCGCCGCTGCTGCTCGGGACCGGGGACCTCCCGCAGGTGGACCTGGCCGGGCTTGAGAGCGCCATCGAACGCGTTGCCGCCCTCACGCAGAACCACCCGGAGCTGAACCGCCTCGCGGTCGACGTCCTGGCCGACCCCCGGGAGATCGCCGTCGTCGGCGCGCTGGCCTTCGTCCAGCAGGCGGAGCCGCGCTACGACCTGTACGCCCGCCGGCTCAGCGCCCCGCGCGACAGCCTGTAGGCCGCGCGGCGGCCTGTAGGTCGCGACAGTCGTACGAGGTCGGGCGTGCGGGCCCGAAGGCGTTAGAAGACCGGCTTTCCGCCCGTAACGCCCAGCACCGCCGCCGAGACGTAGCTCGACAGCCGCGGCGAGGCGAGGAACACGAACGCGGGTGCCAGCTCCGAGGGCTGCCCGGCCCTGCCCAGGGGCGTGTCCCCGCCGAACTTCGGGAGAGCCTCGCCCGCCTTGGTGGCCGGCTGCAGCGGGGTCCAGATCGGGCCGGGGGCGACCGCGTTGACGCGGATGCCCTTCTCACCCAGCTCCGCGGCCAGGTTGACCGTGAAGTTGTTGATCGCCGCCTTCGTCGAGGCGTAGTCGATGAGGTTGACCGAGGGGTCGTACGCCTGGATCGAGCTGACGTTGATGATCGAGGCGCCCTTCGTCAGATACTTGAGCGCCTCCTGCGTCACCCAGAACATCGCGAAGATGTTGGTCCGATAGACCCGGTCCAGCTCCTGGGTCTCCAGCGAGGCGAGCCCGGTCTCGCGGCGCCCCCATTGGAACCCCGCGTTGTTCACGACGATGTCCAGGCCCCCCAACTGGTCGGCGGCGTCGTTGACGACCTGGCGCGCCACCGCCTCTTCGCACAGGTCACCCGGCAGGAGTGCGCAGACGCGCCCCGCCTTCTCCACCCAGCGCGCGGTGTCCTCCGCGTCGCTCTGCTCCTCGGGGAGGTATGAGAGCGCGACGTCGGCGCCCTCGCGCGCGTAGGCGATGGCCACCGCGCGGCCGATGCCCGAGTCGCCGCCCGTGATCAGAGCCTTGAGGCCGGCCAGCATGCCGTGCCCCTCGTATGTCTCTTCGCCGTGGTCCGGCACGGGGTCCATCTGGGTCGTCAGGCCGGGTGGCGGCTGCTCCTGGGCCTCGAAACCGCCGTCGTCGGTCGCCACGAGCGCCTCTGCGCGCCTGCTTACTTCGTACAAATCAGTCATACATCCACACTCACTCGGCACGCTGTTCTCCGCCACCGGGCGACACGCGAGCCCATCCCCGCCACAGGTGATCGGCCGGATGACCAACCCTCTCGCCGCTTTCCGGTGGCCGCCGTCCCTGTGAGTCGCCAGGATGTGACCTCATAACGGTCTGAGCCTTCTCGGCGGTCCTGCCGACGGCGGGGGTGAGGCGCGTGCGACCCATCGCGTGCGCCGCCAGGCATGGCCCGCGAGGGGGAACATCGATGCTCGAATGGTTGGACGAAAAATCCGGGCAGGTCGTGGCGGTGCTCTGGAGCACGCCGATGATCGTCCTGGTGCTGGCGGTGGGGTTCTATTTCACGATCCGCCTGGCCGTTCCCCAGGTGCGGCGTATCGGGGACATGGTGCGCTACCTGCTCGGCGGCGGTGACTCCTCCCGGGGTGTCTCCTCGTTCCAGTCGTTCGCGATGGCGCTGGGCGGCCGGGTCGGCGTCGGCAACATCTCCGGGGTCGCCACGGCCATCCACTTCGGCGGGCCCGGGGCGGTCTTCTGGATGTGGGTCACCGCGATCGTCGGCTCGGCTGTCGCGGTGGTGGAGTCTTCGCTCGCGCAGGTCTGGAAGGAAGAGATCAACGGCGAATACCGGGGCGGACCGGCCTATTACATCGAGAAGGGCCTGAAACAGAAGTGGCTGGCCGCGGCCTACGCGGTCGCTGCGGTGTTCGCGGTCACGGTCACCGGGCCGACGATCCAGTCGTTCAGCATCGCCGAGTCGGTCGACAACGCGTTCTCCATCGACCCGCGGATCACCGGGATCCTGGTCGCGGTGCTGTTCTGCGCGGTGGTTCTTGGCGGGATGAAGCGGATCGGCAAGGTGAGCGGGCTGGTCGTGCCGTTCATGGCGCTCGCCTACGTCGTCCTCGGCCTGGTTGTCGTCGCGATGAACGCCGCACGGGTGCCGGAGATGTTCGCGCTCATCTTCCGCAGCGCGTTCGGCGGGGAGGCCATGTTCGGCGGAATGCTCGGCGCGATCATCATGTGGGGCGTCAAGCGCGCCATCTACTCCTCCGAGGCCGGCACGGGCTCCGGTGCCCAGGCCTCGGCGGCCGCCGAGGTCAGCCACCCGGTCAAGCAGGGCCTCGCGCAGGGGTTCTCGGTCTATGTCGACACGCTGTTCGTCTGCACGATGACCGCGCTGATGATCCTGTCGACCAACAACTACAACGTGGCGCGCGAGGACGGCTCGATGGTCATCGAGCACGTACCCGGTCTGACCGCCGGACCCGCGTACACGCAGGCGGCGATCGAGAGCACCTTCCCGGGCTTCGGCGCGGCGTTCGTGGCCGTCGCGATGTTCTTCTTCGCGTTCACCACGCTCCTGTCCTTCGGCTTCTACGCCGACACCAACCTGTCCTACTTGCTGCGCCGGAGTCGCGTCGAGCGCCCCGTGATCATCGTGTTCCAGCTCGTGCTGGCGGCATCGATCATCGTCGGCTCCTTCCGGACGTCGATGTTCGCGTGGAACCTGGCAGACATCGGCGTGGGCCTCTACACCTGGGTCAACCTCGTCGCGCTCGTCTTCTTGGCCCCCGTCGCGGTCCGGGTCTTCAAGGACTACGAGCGACAGCGCAAGCAGGGCAAGGACCCGGTCTTCGTGGCGGCCGATGTCGGCATTACGAACGCACCGGTCTGGGAGGGGGTCGCCGAGCGCCTGCGCGTGGAGCAGGATGCCCCCACTCGGTCCTGAATCGCCTGGGAGCCTGGATCGCCCTGGAGCCTGAATAGCCTTGAGTGGCGGCCTTCCCCATCCGTGAGCTGAGCCCCGCACTGGCGCTTAGGTGATGCATCACCTATCATGGAGGTAGGTAAGTGAGCCATCACGAGACGAAGGGCTGGTCATGACCAAGCTCGCGATCATCTACTACTCCGCCACTGGGCACGGCACGGCCATGGCCCACGAGATCGAGAAGGTCGCCCAGGCGGCGGGAGCCGAGGTGCGGCTGCGCCACATCGCCGAGACCGCCGACGTGTCGCGGTTCGAGAACAACCCGGCCTGGAGCGCGAACTACGAGGCCACCAAGGACCTTCCAACCGCGAGCGCCGAGGACATCGAGTGGGCCGACGCGGTGATCTTCGGCTCACCCACCCGGTTCAGCAACGTCGCCGCGCCCTTCCAGGCGTTCCTCGACTCCCTCGGCGGGGCCTGGGCGCAGGGCAAGCTCGCGGACAAGGTGTACGCGGCCTTCACCTCCAGCCAGACCCTCCACGGCGGCCAGGAGACCACGCTGCAGAAGATCCACCAGGTGGTGATGCACTTCGGTGGAATCATCGTCGCGCCGGGATACACCGACGGCAGCAAGTTCGTCGACGGGAACCCGTACGGCGTCGGGCACGTCACGGGCCCGGACAACCAGAACGAGCTGAGCGACACCACGAAGACCGCGCTGAAGCACATGACCGAGCGCGTCCTGACGGTTGCCGGGAAGCTGGCCTGAACCAGCCCTGCCCGTGAGGGCCGTCGCGTAAGGCGGGGACGTTCCGAAGGAGGAGCAGTGGCGGAGCACGATCAGAAGGGCGCGTACGTGCACAACGGGGAGGAGTTCACGCGGGACACGAACTACATCTCCACGCGGGTCACGGAGGACGGATCCGAGGGGTTCCCCGTCGAGCCCGGGCGCTACCGGCTGATCGTGGCCCGTGCCTGCCCGTGGGCGAACCGGGCGATGATCGCCCGACGCCTGTACGGCCTCGAGGACGTCATCTCCATGGGTATGGCTGGCCCCACCCATGATGCCCGCAGCTGGACCTTCGATCTCGACCCCGGCGAGGTGGACCCCGTCCTGGGCATCCACTTCCTGAAGGACGCGTACGAGAAGCGCCAGCCCGGCTACCCGCGCGGGATCACCGTCCCCGCGCTGGTGGACACGACCACCGGTGCGGTCGCCACGAACGACTACGCGCAGATGACGCTGGACTTCGGCTCGCAGTGGCGGCAGTTCCACCGGCCCGGCGCGCCCGACCTGTATCCCGAGGCGCTGCGCGGTGAGATGGACGAGCTCATGGAGTTCATCTTCCGCTCGGTCAACAACGGGGTGTACCGGTGCGGCTTCGCCGGGTCGCAGGCCAGCTACGACGCGGCGTATGAGCAGCTCTGGGCCGCGCTCGACGTCCTGGAGGAGCGGCTGGCCCCTCGCCGCTACCTCATGGGTCCGTCGATCACCGAGGCCGACGTGCGCCTCTACCCGACGCTCGTCCGCTTCGACCCCGTCTATTTCGGGCACTTCAAGTGCAACCGGCAGCTGCTGGACACGATGCCGAACCTGTGGGGCTATGCCCGGGACCTGTTCACCACGCCGGGTTTCGGCGACACGAACGACTTCGTCCAGATCAAGGAGCACTACTACGAGGTGCACACCGACATCAACCCGACGGGGATCGTGCCCGCAGGGCCGCGTCTGGACGGGTGGCTGGAGCCGCACGACCGCGACCGCCTGGAGACCAACACGTGGGGCGACGGCGGCACTCCGCCGCCACCCCCGCCCGCGGCCGAGGTCGTAGACCCGGCCCACACGCCGCTCCACATCCAGGGTCGCTGACGCGTGGATGCTCTGCTCGACGCCCTCGTCGCGGCGATGGCCACGATCGGCGTCGCCGGCGTCGGCGCCGCGACCGCGCTGGAGACGGTCTTCCCTCCGATCCCTTCCGAAGTCGTGCTCCCCCTGGCCGGTTTCACGGCCCACCAGGGGGAGTTCGGCCTGCTCGCCGCCATCGTGTCGGCCACGGCCGGCTCGTACGTGGGCGCGCTGGTGCTCTATTACCTCGGCGCCGTCTGGGGTCTGCGGCGGGTCTGCGCCACGGCCGACCGGATGCCGCTCGTGAGCAGCGACGACGTACGCCGCGGGGTGGCTGCGTTCGCGCGGCACGGCCGCGCCGCGGTCTTCTTCGGCCGGCTGATCCCGGGAGTCCGTAGCGTCATCTCCATCCCGGCGGGCATCGACCGGATGCCGCTGGTCTCGTTCTCGCTCTATACGATCGCAGGGTCGGCCCTGTGGAACGCCCTGCTGATCGGCGCCGGTTATGAGCTGGGCGCCCAGTGGCACCTCGTGGAGCAGTACGTCGGCGCCGTGTCCAACGTGGCCTACGTCCTCATCGCCCTCGCGTTCGTGGTGTTCGTGGCCCGGCGCCTGCGGCATCGGCGCCTCGACCGGCGGGAGGTGCGCCGCGACGACGCACCGGTCGGCGCACCCCGCGACGGCGGCGAGAGGCCCCCACGTGAGGCGGAGGTCCTCAGCGGGGCCCGTCGCGACGGCTCCTCGTAACGGACGGGCGGAATCTATGGTCTCGACATACGTGTGGGCCGCGACGATCGTCTTCATCGCCGCGTTGCTCCTCTTCGACTTCTTCTTCCACGTGCGCAAGGCGCACACGCCCTC